>NZ_BTPT01000024.1:0-92569 GCF_054408565.1 Vallitalea sediminicola | reverse complement strand
ACGTATTGTTCACCCTATTTGGATACCAAAGATGCTACTTGGATTGCTGATCTTTTTAAATTTGGCATTGTTCCTTCTAGCTTCATTCCACCAATTGATATCCGTATGCTTCGAGAACTTTTTAGATATCGTTGCAAACTAATTGGCCACCGCTCAAGTGAGAAAAACCGTATGCAGAATGCTCTTACTGTATCTAATATTACTCTATCTTCCGTAGTATCAGATACTTTTGGTAAGTCTTCTTCTGATATCATTGAATACATACTCACTTGTGATGTGTTCTCTCCAGAACATTGTAAGTCTCTTTTAAAAAAGAAGCTTAAAGACAAGGCTGATGATGTTATTCAATCAATTATCGGTTATGACCTGCGCAGTGACCAATCAATTAAAATGAAGGTCTGTCGAAAACATTTCGATTTCATCGATGAATGCATCTCCATTCTTGATGCTTCCATTTCAGACCTATCTAAACCTTATCAAAGTTTTATTGATTTGGCTAGTACTATTCTTGGTCTTACTGCAAAATCTTCCACCTATATCATTGCTGAAATAGGTACCGATATGTCTATTTTTAAGTCTTCTAAACACTTATGTTCTTGGGCTGGTCTTACGCCTCAAAACAATGAAAGTGCTGGTAAGAAAAAAAGTGTTCGAGTATCCAGAGCCGGTGTTTACTTGAAACCTTTACTCGTTCAATGTGCCAATGCCACTATTAAAAACAAGAAGAATCCGTATTTCAGAATAAAATATGACCGAATCAAAAAACGTAGAGGTCATAAACGAGCTATCATTGCCATTGCTCGTATGATTCTTACTTGTATTTATCACATGTTTTTAAATGGTGAAGTATTTAATCCTTTAGATATAAATTATTCAGATATTCCAAAGGACCTTTATGATAAGCATAAGGCACAATACATTAAAAATGCTATAAAACTATTGAAAAAGGAAGGCTGTACTATCATTCCTCCAGATATAGCTATTCCTACTTAATGACTTACTATTATATTTACTGTTTAAAAAAGTAGCATTTATTGGTACTCTTATTTGTATGTCAAATTTCTATATTTTTTCTTTCAACCTAATCTCCTTCTATTTTTTTATATTAAAGTTGCAACATTAATAACAATTTAAAAACAAATCTATCAATTAATTAGGTGTTACAATATTCTATGATTTTACATTTTTTAACCCTTTTCATTCTTAATTATACTATTTATTTTTAATTATTCAATTCTATTATAAATTTTCGTTGTTTTTTATTTTTTTTTAGAATTACTCTAATTTTATATAAGGTCAATTTATGTTAAAAGGTTACACATTATTTTATTTTGTTACTTTCCAACAAATTTTTATGTATTTTTTATTTATATTTACAATTGATATCTGTAAATATAAATAATACAATTTATGCAATATTTATATTTACTTTTATTGTTTAATAAATGCAAGTACTAATTTTAAATAAAAAAAGAAACTACCTTCAATAAGAAAGTAGGTTCTGTACCTGCCCTAAAACTTGTTTTAGTATAGTACCAACTACACTGTAGTTTTATAAAGAAAAGGCTCCTAAATAATATATTAGATCATTTACATAATTCTTAAATTGTTGTAAAATATCATTTGTAAATAATTAAATAAGCTAAGGAGCCCTTAAATGATTAGAAAAGAAAATAAAAAATATCAAAAAACTATTTTGATATTTATTGTATTGCTGTGTTCATTATTGATTTCAGGTTGTGCAAAAAAACAAATGGGAAATTTGAAGAATAATGAGTTAAGTAATACTAAAATAACAACTGCAATTTCTGATGAAGAAAAAAAAACGCCTAATAAAAATGCTACTGAATCTGCTGAAAATCAAGAAAAAGATTTAATTGATAAGGATACTACGAGTAAAGAAACAGATACGGATATACCTCTCGAAAAAAAAGATATATCAAAATTTAATACTTGTAAACCTAATGATAGCGATATAATTCAACCTAACAATAATGGAAATGATAAAGATAAAAATTCTATAGATAAACAATATACTATTTTAGAGAACAATACACCTTGGCATTATAAATATTATTCACCAAATAAGAAAAATTTTATTAAGCAAGAAATATTCAAATTCTATGATATTGAAAATTATTATGATATCAAGTTATACCTAAATGATGATATAATTATAGATAATAGTAAAATAACATTCAATGTAGCGATGATTTCTCATATCGTTGAATGGATAGATGATAATACTGTTTTAGTAAACGGAATATATGTATACAATGTTACAACCGGAGAAAAAGAATATATTAATTTTGAAGATCTAATAAATAAAGAAAATAAAACTTTTATTAATTACTTCTGCTTAAATAATGATAAGAACAAAGTAGCTTATATAACAGATGGAATTCCGCAGAGAATACTTTTGTATAATTTGGATTCTAAGAAGTTAAAAGTAATCAGAACCATAGATGAAAAATATTACTATGAAGGTAACATCAGTGAAGTCTTTTGGGATAATGAAGATAATATATATATTAATGGATTTCAATTCATTATTGATGATAATGAAATTATTCCTTCATCTTATTCCAGTGATTTTATATTTAAATATACCATAACTGATGATATTATTACACTATATAAACAGGATTCTAAAATATGTCAATATATAAGTAACTTGAATCAATTTGTTATATTAGATTATGGTAAACAATTTACTCATTTAATTATTGATATAAAAAATAATACTATAGTATTTAAATTTAGATGTATTATTAATGATAATATTTGCACTAAACAAATGGCATATGAAACTGATGATAATATTCTTGCGTTTTATGATAATGAACGTAACTACATTCGTCTTTATTCGTTTAAATCAAATGAACTTATTTCCGCAATTGACTTATCACCATTAATTAGTAAAGGACTTTTAATTGATTATTTAGATTTTAACAATAAACATTTAAATTTTTACGCATACAAAGATATAGAAAAAATAAATTCAGGAAATATATATTCCATTCAGTATTAATTAGGCATATAAAGCCTCGATTTAGTTAAGATTCGAGGCTTTATTAAATGTACTATATGTTATTTTAAATCTATAGGATTAATGTAGTTATCTATAATAACTTGTCCATTAGTGTTAATTACTTCCCGGTAATCGAAATATAGTCTTGGAGCAGTATCATTGGGTGATTGATATTTTTGGCACATAATCCTAGTGTTAGCAATTAAATCATCAATTTGGGGATTTAGTCTATTAAAAGATTCAAAAGTAACCTTTACTCGGTATTTATTCTTATAATATCCAGGAGTATCACCACCACCAACAGCTCCAACAAATACTCCTAAGTGTAAATGTTTACCCTTACTGCCTAATCCAGTATTTCCCATTATTCCTATTTTTTCACCTTTTTTCACAGAACCACTAGTTTTCGATATCTCACTTAAATGTGCATAGAAAGTATAAAATGTAATATTATTACCTTTTGCATCTTTTACGGGATTACCTTGTTCATCTTTCAAAGTATGTTTAATATGCACTACATTTCCATTGTAAGTTGCTGTTGTTACTTTTTCAATTACACCATCATATATAGCATAAATATTATCATCATTTATACTAGTTAAGTCATATCCTAAATGTCCTTTTAAAGATTTAGTTCGATTATAAAGATCATTAAATTCTTGACTAATCCCATAGTTATTAAAATATGAATACCAATTTTTACTAGATTTTTGTGAAATTGAGTGAATAATTTTTATATCAGTTTTTCCTATTACTTCGTTCTTTCCTGCAGGATATCTCAAATATACAACATCACCTTCTTCTTTTATTATCGTACAAAGATCTCCTTTTGCTACATACCCTAATTTTTCGGTATCTTGACGTATTACTGGAAATTCTCTATCAGAAATTAATTTTGTAGGAATGCTATTTGTATAATTTCTACATCTTACTTTATATTCACCTGAACCAAAATAGCAATAAATCCCGATATAATACTTAACCCCTTCTTCTACTGGTACCTCTTCTACTAGTTCCCATTGTCCCATACCTTTTGAAGATTTACCTAATAATTCTCCATTAATGCTACCTTTACGAACTATTAAATCAACATCTAATAAATGATTTACTGGTTCAACAAAAAAATTAGCCTTTCCCTTACTATTAAATTGTACATAATACCAGTGTTCTTGCTTACGCTCTATATGTACAGGAGGATAATCTTTATTATCTTCTATTCTTTCAGCAGTTGGTATAGTTGAACCATCCGCCATTTTACAGGATAGTATAAAACTACCTGAACCAGATTGATGCTGTACATCAAGTTTTATCCTTTGTCCTTTTCTAACTACTAATTGTATCTTTTCAGTAATACCTCTTCCATTACTATTTTCAACCTGTAAAGCTCTCATTTCATCCCCATTCCATGCAGAAAAATTGACATCTAAGTCACTTGATGGGTGAACTTCAAAAACTACTCTACAGGTTTGATCAAATACTATATCAAACCATTGATCGCCATCATCCTCTGTTACAATTCCCGAAAAATCTTCGTATAATTTAATTCTTGTTGGTTTATAAAACTCTTTTGACATTTTCATCTCTCCTATATGTTTTGTGTATAATTTTTTATGTAATTGGCGATTAACTCTATAATGATAGTTATAATTTTTTATAGTTAACTTTTATCTTCAATTATTTAAGCTTTAATAAATTACCTAGGTTATTGGCTTGATATAATATTATCATAGGTTTAGACGACATCACCACGACATCTATTAATATAAAAAATATTCTTTATTTTGATTTATCTAATGCTGTAGATTTTCCGTAATGCTGTTATTTTTTCTTTCATAATAAAATCTCACTCATCTCTTTATATTTTAGTTTTATAGCTTCTAACTGCTGTTCTCTACTAAACAAGTCTTTAGCCTTACATAAATACCATTATTATACCTTCTCAATATTAAGACTAATTCAATAATTTTTGAATTTCAAAATAAAGAAATAGAATACCACTAATAAGCATTTATATTGACCTGTTAGCAAAAAACAACATTTATCATATTTTTATATTCCTATATCAAATATTTTTTCATATAATATTTGAGGCATTAACATACATATGGTAAAATATGTAAGTAACTCATTAGATTTTCCGTATGATTACGGTAACTAATTTCAATTAAAAGGAATTTAGTATTAATAACAAGTAGAAGGAGATAATGAAATGATTATGAAAAGAAGAATAGCTATGATTGTATCTATGATTGTGTTACTATCATTCCCACAATATGGACTTACACTTCACGCTACAACAAACACTGCAAAAATAATAGTAAATGGAGAAGAAGTAATATTTACAGAAGCTAGTGGTATGCCATTTATTGATGATAACAGTCGAACACAAGTACCTTTTAGAATTACATTAGAACAAGCAGGTGCTATAGTATCTTGGGATGATGAGAATAGAACAGCAATAGCTAAAAAAGATGATATTACTGTAAAAGTACCAATTGACAAAAACTATATCATTAAAAATGGTAGAATCACCTATAATGATACTGTTTCTTTAGTTAAAAATGGTAGAACATATTTACCTATTAGAGTGGTAATGGAAGCATTAGGTTACCAAGTAGGTTGGGATAACGCTACAAGTTCAGTATTAATTACTCCTACAGAATTAGTTGGAGTAGCAACAGATGAACCCATATATTATGTAAACATGATGAGTGATATGTGCTTTTATGATAACCCGGATACAGGATATAGAATATATAGACTTAATAGCGATGGAACTAGTACAAAAATATCTGAAAACAAAGCATATACGTTAGGAATTATAGGAGACACTATATACTACATGAATTTTTCAGATTTAGAAAGAGAAGAAGGGTTCGTACAACGAGGAACTTTGTGGCAAATCAATAAAGATGGTACAGAAGAAAAAGAAGTACTAAAAGATGTCAATATCTTAACAATGGATACAGATGATGAATATATATATTTTACAAGTAATGCGTATGGTCAAAATATTATGCGAATAAAACCTTCTGAAGAGCCAGAAATATTTATTAAAGATTGTTTATCCTATAAAATATATTATAATGATGGTCAATTGTATTATCTAGATAAAAACGATAATTATTCTACAAAACGTATAGATGTGAATACCCTTGAAAAAGAATTAGTAACTGATTATGAATCAAATTATTATGCTGGATATATGATGCTGGCGTACAAGAATTATTTTATTATGAACTGGGCTGATACAGGAAATTCAATAGCTTTAAATATGAAAGATGGTACATATAATCTAAATATAGAAGATTTATCATATAGACGTGTTAGTGAAGATGTGATAATTACAGTAGATACAACCGATTGGGAAAACTCTAAATTAAAATTTATTGATGCAGAAAGTTTTTTTAAAACTTTAAATCTTGAGAAGTAGTATGAACTAACTACACGCATTTCTGACAAACTCATAAACCGTTATAAACCTTAGATTCTAAAGTTCATAACGGTTTTATTAATTCAGTTAGAATATAACTATAGTTTTAATATATGCATAGTTAATATTACCAGACAATATATTACTAATAGTATATCATAAATATTACTGTTTTCATAAAAAGGAAACCTTACTTATCTACACATTCGTATTATTCAATACTAAGAATTATAAAAAATCATATAGAAAAGAAGGTTTAAATTTATTTATATCACTAATTAGATTTTATATTAATAATACTGATTCTAATACACATAAACATATTTCTCATATGAAATAGGTCTTGTAACTGTCCCTTGGAAAACTGCTCTGCTATTAAAATCATATGCACTTATCACTTCATGTTTATAACCATCTGCATATTCACGTAATGCCCATTTAATTTCTGGAATCTTATCATAGTCCTCATGATAATGATGTTCAGGGCATATAGCATGATATTTGAATTCTCTTCCATCTTCTAGCGTTACAATAATATCAAATTCATAGATTGGGTCATCTGGAATAAATGGAAGAGTAGTAAT
The DNA here is from genome assembly GCF_054408565.1 of Vallitalea sediminicola. Taxonomy (NCBI): domain Bacteria; kingdom Bacillati; phylum Bacillota; class Clostridia; order Lachnospirales; family Vallitaleaceae; genus Vallitalea; species Vallitalea sediminicola. Next base: position 85,521 of record NZ_BTPT01000024.1, on the reverse strand, counting down.
ACTTTTAAAAAGAACCTTCGTTTTTTTATCGTAAGTTTTATAAGGAACATAATCAGCTACAATATCATAAATATCATGACAGAAACCAGCGTATAAATTACAATAGCCAACATCTACTGGTGCATTTTCAGGGAATGAATATACTGTACCCTTAGTAATTGAATATGTTGAACTTTCTGCATTATTAGTTGATAACGTTGTGCTCATGGATGAATTAATACCTTGCTGTGCTAACTGGAAACTAGTAGATGATGTAGTAGAAGAACTCCAATTTACTGAACTACTTCTAGTTGCTGTATAACTTTCAGTTACTGATTTAGTTTGTCCCTTATACAAACTAAATATATATTGAGATTGATACAATGTAAGATCTGTAGAATTTCGTTTGATATATCTTGTCCTATACTTATATTTATTACCATTACTATCAGTCATAATTTCATAACCATCTTTAGAATTCTCATCATATGTTGTTCCAATATAAATATCCTCATCATCTTGCACAACAACGTCCATAGGGGCGAGTTTAACTTCTATATTATTGTAGTTAAATGAATTTGCATTCACTGGCAATGAAAAATAAGTTACCATAATAATTAAAATAGCAACATAAAATTTCTTCATTTCAACATCCTTTCATAATTTATTTTTAAAAAGTATAATAAAATTACCTCTTATTAACATATCCAATTTCTAATTTATATACTTAAAATTTGTTTAATCTAATATATATATACATGTCTTTCATATGGAATAGGCATTATAAGTGTTCCATTAAAAACTTCTCTACTGGAAAAATCATATTCACTTATTGTTTCATGTTTATAACCATCTGCATATTCCCGCAATACTCTTTTAACCTCTGGAATCTCATAATAATCATCCTCAAAGTGATGAGGTGGACAAGTTACATTATATCTATACACTCTTCCATCTTCCAACTCTACTGTAATATCAAACTCATACATATGATATGGATCTTCATCTGGATAAGGGGGAGGAGTTGTAACATTGGTATAAGTAACTTTAGTTTTCTTGTCATAGACTCTAAATGGAACATAATCTGAAACAACATCATAGATATCTTGGCAAAAACCAGCATATATATTACAATACCTAGCATCTGCTGGAGCATCTGTAGGGAATACATAAATTGTACCCCTTGAAATAGAATATGATGCACTTTCTGCATTATTCGTTGATAAGGTTGTACTCATAGATGAATTAATCCCACTTTCTGCTGAATTAAAACTTGAAGATGATGTACTACTTGAACTCCAATTTACCGAACTGCTTCTAGTAGCTGAATAGCTTTCAGTAACTGATTTAGTTTGTCCTCTATATAGATTCAAAATAAATTGGGATTGATTTAACGTAAGGTCTGTGGAATTACGTCTAATATATCTTATCCTGTATTTATACTTATTACCGTTACTATCAGTCATAACTTCATAACCTGTCATAGAATTCTCGGCATAGTTATTTCCGATGTATACAGGTTCTTCATCTTCCGCTAAAATATTCATAGGAATCAATTTAACATTTATATTATCTGAATTAGCACTTACTGGTAATGAAAAAGACGTTAATATAATAATCAAAATAATAGCATAAAATTTTTTCATCTTAACATTCCTCCATAAATAATATTTTCTCATATAAAATAGGTCTTCTAGTTTCATAAAAATTTTACTCATTATGTTTGATATTTATAATGTAATTTTAAATTCATTTAATTCATCTTGTCCTATTTTACTTGCATTTGTTATATGTATTTTTATGGGTAGACTTAGATAATCTAGACTCTTATTATTGTAATTAGATGAGTTAACATTGACTGGTAATTAAAAAGTGGTTAATATATCAGCTATACTAATAAGCTAAAACTATTTTATTAATCCCCCCACTCCAATTGTCTTAATATAGTGACAATGAATTATTTTGTTATTAATTATATCATATTACCTTAATATATTCAACTATTGCAATTATACTTTTTAATCTTATTATTATGATTATTCGATATATTTACTTATATTGTAGCAATTACAGACAGAATCTCATAATATAGCCTATTATGATTTTATAATAAAATTATAGAGTTATCCTATAATACTTTTATTTTCTATATACTATCCTAAAATATTATATGTTGATATAGTATATCTAATAAAATGTATTATATGATAACCCTACTTTTATCAATAATATTCACTTTAATAAATTGTTCTTGATTTCTGCAACTGTTAAACCTTGTTCCTTTAATTGTTTTATCTTACTAAGAATCCGGACTGCAATTTCTCTATCATATCTTCTCGTTAGTTTTTTATCTTTTTGTACAAAAGGCAACATTCCTTCTTCGGTATAAAATTTTAATGTGCTATAACGAAATTCAGTCAATCGAACTAATTCACCAATTGTAACATATTCTGATGATAATATTTTCTCCATACTTCTTTGTCTTGACATATTCCACCTCGTTAGCTAATTGCAGCTACTATAATAATTGCATCAATCTGATCAAGAACCTTTTTAACTAATGATCCTATAGGATTAGTTTTTATTTGTTTAATACGTTCTTTTAATTTGCCATTTTCATATTTAGAAAAATACTTCTTTAACATATTGGTTCGTAACATCAGTGCCGTCAAGATTATTGTTTCATCAGTAAGTTCTCCTTCTTCAAGGAATTCTGCTCTAATTTTTTCTATTATATTGTCTACTTTTTTCTTGTCTATATTCAAAACGGAATGTTCTTTTAGCATACCTTTTTTAGTTTCTAATTGTATACACTCTTTATCTATTAATGATTCAGTAATTTTTTCAGTTAATGATTTTATTGGTTTACTAGAAAAAGTAAATGAATAATTTTCTATCCATTTTTTTAACGTTTTAGGCTTCTGTTTATTTATTTCATTATATATCAATTCTAAATAGCCGCTATAGTTATTTTGTTCTTTTTCAATTACTACTTTTCCTTTATCATCATTTTTGATAGTACCTTCCATTATTAATTCACTAAACGCTCCTGCTACGATACAAGCAGAATATTTATAATCTGAGTATAATACTTTTGTCTTATTTTTATTAGCAATTACACATAATGAATATTCCTCAACCATACTTAATTCTTTCATAAAATTCCCCTTTCTAATAATTAATAGTACTACTTACTACTTACTACTTACTACTTACTACTTACTACTTACTACTTACTACTTACTATTTAAATAATACCTCTAAAAATTTTTTCTGTCAAGTTGAAACCACAATATAAAAGAGATACAAAAAAACAACCAAAATGGTTGCTATTAATATTAAAATTCATAATTTTATTTATCTATATTTTATTAAAATACCTACTCAATCATTCTTACTTACCATTATTCTTAATATATATATCTAATGCTTTTATACCTCTTTTTGCAAGTTTTATTAATAGTATCAATAGATATACTGAAAGTATAATCATACCAATAGAGATAACTATTGTAACTATGTGTATAATGATTTGTGGCATCATTGATCCACTATGTCTCAAAATATAACTATCAATGTTCATTTATAGCATTCTCCCTCATTAAATATTATGATACTAACTATAATTATATTCTACAATATTATATCTTATAATACAACATGCGATTATTTATTTACAATAATCATATATTTATTCAATCCTAATAATACAATTTCAAATGGAGTATATGGAAAATAAAACTACAGAAATGGAAAGGAAAGATATGTATGCATTATTCTTAAACACATGAAAAATTTATGATTTACCATGTATTTATATAGTCCGGACTAGTAGCATAAAACCTTACAACAATTAAGTACTATCATTATTGTTTACAGCGCTGTCAGGTACATTTTACCATAAAAAAGTATCTATGGGTTTCTGACTATGTTTATTATAATCAACATTATATAAATATTTAATCTTCAACTAATAAATCTCTTACTTTAACATCTAATGCTTTTGCTATTTTCTCTAATGTCTCAATTGTAGGTGATTCTTTATAATTTTCTAATTTGGATATAGTTGCTTTGGATAATCCAGCTCTTTTGGCTAACTGTGATTTGTTGTAATTTCTAATTTCTCTAATTTCTCTAATTCTGAATAACATATGTCCCACCACGCAAGTCTTTTTAACTATACTTTACATCAGAGATATAGATATTTCACTAGGTAAATACTGGAAATCATTTTTCATTTATAAAATTTATTTTTCATTAGTATTATAGGTTTATATAATAACATAGTATGATAAAAGCAACAATATATTTACTAAAAATCACATTAATTAAATTGTTTCCGCTAGTAATGAATATAGCAATTGGACCATCTGCACCACCCATAATTTTCTAGGAACTGTCCCATCATATATTTTACTTCAATATCCAATAAGATATTATGAAAAATATATTGAAACAGTCCCTAATACTATTTAATTTATTACTATTTACTTATAATATATTCTATAAGCTTTCTACATTCTTCACTTCCCGCTTCTCCTTGAAATGCATTTTCAAATAGCATATATCCTTGCTCGTCATTCTCTTGTAACCATCGTAATGAGTTCTTAACTCCCAAGAACCATTTTCCCTGTAATTCAAAGTATATTTCTAAAGAATCTTTCATCATCCAGTGATGTCTATACATACCTTCTACATCACCTTTTTTAGTTCTTCTGAACATCTTATTTAACCAATCTTTGTTGAACTGTTTTTTATCTTCATCCAATTGGTCTGGTCCATCATCATATACTTTCTGTATTTCTTTAATAAAATCTTTAGCTAAATCCTTATCATCTAATAATACTTTACTATTTAATATATGGATATAATTTTCTGGTTCGTTTAACTGCTTTGTATCGTATATCCAAACATCTAACTGCTTTCCATTAAATATCTGAGTATCATTACAGCTTAATAAGTCATCTCCAAAACAGATAATATCTATATCACTCTCTTCAGTAAAATCTCCTCTTGCATATGAACCATATAAAATAATCATATGACATTTATATTTTTCTTTCAGATACTCTTTCAATTCTAATAATAATTTATTCATACAAAACTCCTATCATAATTCAATATTAACAAATCTAAAATGCCCGATAATGTTATTATTATTACTCCATATTAATAATCTATCCTCTTCTTTAGGATAACTATAAGAATTGTGTATTACATAAGGTACTCCATCTTTCCGTCTCTTATCAGATATTATTGCAATATGGTCTGGGCGAGATAAAACTACAATATCTCCACCTTGCCACTGTGTCAGATTATTTTTATCATAAGGAATAACTTCCATGGGCAAATTTGTCATGTGCTTTTTAATAAAAACATATTGATTTTTTACTCTTCTAAAATCAATATTAGTATCAATCTTATCAATTCTTGGATAATTATCAGTATTCATCTCTATATCCTTATCAATATTATCTTTTAATATATAACCTGCATTACTAAGGGCTCTCCATATTACATCGGTACACACTCCTTCATTCTCAGGAGGATATCCTCCTGCATAATAACCGCTTTTATATTTTGTATGATTCTTAATCTCTAATTTAGCACCTTCTATTATATCTGCTTGGTCATTTATTCCGTCTTGATCCAAGTCATTCACACAGCTGATGGTCTCTATGCTGATTGATGGTCTAAAAACATAAAACACATCGTCATACTTGCATTCATTATAAATCCCCAAAGCGATGATTGAGATTAGTAGTAGTCCTATTATTAATTTTACACCCTTTTTCACTATTTAATCACCTTCTACTGATAAATTAAGAGGGCTTGTCTCCCCATATCTTCCCATCCATTCTTAAAATCATTTATCGGTTTCTTTCTTAACATATTCTTGGATGGATCATTAAAATAAACGTATCTATCATCATATCCTATAACAAGTACCGAATGGGATGTATAACTTATTTCCATTATACCATTAGGTGTCACCCACTGTTGTATAGATGACATTGGTACTTTATTATATATATTAGGTGTACTTACCCATACTGGATTACCCCTACTCACATAATATAAAACATCTTCTAGATTGCTTCCTGATATATTTAGAATATTAGAAGTATATTTTTCAGCTAGTTTTATTATTGGCTCATTGTAAACAGAATATCCTTTATTAGCAACATTAGCAATATCTCCAACAAAGCCAGTATGGGGATCTCCAAAATTAATCATCCCATCAATAATTGAATACTGAGTATTATCTTTAATTACCTCATCAGCCATTTGCATTTTATCTAATTTATCAGTTCGATAATAATTAAGCAACATAGCAAGACTTGTCACTTCGCATCCTCTAGGCAGTTCTGGTTTTTGAGGAATAACAGGTATACCCTGTATTTTCATTGAACTTTTATTACTATTTTCAAACATTATTTTGTTATCATTTTTTATAGATTTCAATATATAAGTATTACATCCATAGTATTTTTCTCCATTTAATGCTTGTGTCATATTATCATAAACAGCTTGTAGTTTACCTTGACTTATTAACTGGTAATGTTCTTTTTTAGTAGTATTATTATAATTAATTCTTTTATTACCTTTATTTATATTTTTAATTGTATATTTGGTTTCGACTTCAACACATTCTTGATAATTATCACTCTCAATTATAGCTATATCATATCCCAAAGGTGATTTTATTGAATCCATTATATAAGTTATTTCCTTATCCTTGGTGTTCAAAACAACCTCTTCTTGCCTAATTGTCTGAAGTATAATTTTTGAATATCTAGGGTTAGCATTAATTTTTTTCACCTTCTTTATAGTAGATAATTTTACCCCATTTGTTGAAATATAAACATCAGAGTAAAAATTTCCATTACTAGGTGTATATTCATATGTAACTTTACCCTTAGAATCCAAAACTTGTATTTTATTATAGAAATAACTAACTTCTCCGTCTAATTTTTCTATAGTCTCCTGTATATCATAATACCCTATAATAATATAATCCTTATAATTTCCTATAAGATTATTATTATAATTACTATCATTTATGATTACATTTTTTGGTGAATCCCCATTAATAACGATACCTCTTACATTTTTGTTAGATTTCATATTCGTTTTTTCATTCCAAAAAATAGCATTTTTATTTTTTGTGATAGTTATGCTGTTTTTATCATAAGGAATATCATCAGTTATCTTATCAACATTCCTATTAGCAAAATCAAATTGATATAGTCCACCATCTAAAATAGTATATATATGATTATTACCTATTGGTAAATAAGTATAATTACTAATATAATATTCCATCTTATCAAATCCATAAGGCAAACCTACAAACCCTAAGTTCTCATTATTACCTAGGAAATAATTAAATTCATATACTGCAATCCCATTGTCACCTTGATATTTTCCTGTATTCATATACCCATATACCATATAGTTTATGTTACCCTCATTATCCAGGCTATTGATTTTTATTTTATGAGCATTATAACTATCTACTAAATAATCACTATCCAGTTTATCAAAACCGAATATTTTAGTTAATTTATTAGTTGTATTATCGAATAACCATAATTGATTACTTTTAACAAAAGAGTAAAATCTCATATTATCTGATTGCTCCTGAGAAGTGATAATATCACTACCTCCTGAACCAATTACAATATGTTTACTGGATTCATCATAATATGGATCCGTCTTAGTAGAACCTTTTCTATCAAAAGAATCAATTGTTACTTGTTCTTTACCAGAAAGCTCATACTTTTCAACAAAATCCCAATATTCAAATTCATGATTTGCCCTTACCGCTATAGTATACGCTAGTTCAACCTCATAGATATTATTAGTGTTGTCAATATTAGTTATACGAATTATTGGTTCATTCATTTTAACAATGTCTTTATCATAATTCCATATAATATTATCCAACGTAGATTTATCACTTACTGAATTAAAAACACCCGTTTTTGATTTCCCTATTTCAGTTAACGATTGACTTATTAATTCTTTATTCTTGTCAAAAGTTGCCTTATGGAACGTTATCACTTTATCATTTATATTATCTATTATTGTATTGTCTTGGAGATAAAAATGCTGATAGTAATCTAATGATGTCTTACCACTCTCATTATAGGTTATATTTAAAGTGTAAGGATAATCAGAATCATCTAACTTTGGAATAATTATTTTAGCTATAGTGTATTCATCTTTGATAGTTATATTTCTTTTGTTAATACTTGACTTAATTACAGTTCTACCAGTAAGAGTATCAATGATTTCATAAGATAACTTAGCTGTTTTTTTATTACTTGTTATATAGAGTTCAATAACTTGATCAGAACTAAAGTTAGTATAACAATCTCCTGTCAGCATATCCATTTCATTGATATATGGATACATGACATTATATAATATATCATTTTTTTGTATTATCATGATAGGAGCTGTATCTAATCCTTTTGAAATGGTTGGTATCATATTTTCTTTATTTTTTATATATGTAAATGAAACCAGCATAGATATTAATAAAATCAATACTACTATTCTGAAACCTAGCTTTTTCACATTATCACATCCTTGTAGCCTTCTTATTGTTTGATATAATTCTCAATATAATAAACTCTTATATAAAAGTTATCAGAGGCAACTACAAATGTCAATTGGTATGTCACATTTTTCTACATTTTTAGTTAAATAAGACTATTATTCTTATGTCTTTAATATTATATAACTCTAAACAATTATATAATAATATTTGACGTATCTCTATTACATTATTACAATTAAATTAGGTTGATTTATTATCAAATAAATTTTGGGAGGTAAGGCTTATGGATAAGCAGACATCTACTGATATATGGTGGAAAAATGGGGTTATCTACCAAATATATCCTAGAAGTTTTATGGATAGTAATGGAGACGGTATAGGTGATATTAAAGGTATAATAGATAAACTTGATTACCTCAATGATGGTACTGATAATTCTCTAGGTGTTGACGCAATATGGTTATCACCTATATATCCCTCTCCTATGAAAGATTTTGGATACGATATCAGCGATTACTTGGATATTGATTCCATGTTCGGAAGTCTAGATGATTTTAGAGCTCTTCTAAAAGAAGCTCATAAACGTAATATAAGAATTATTATGGACCTTGTGATTAATCATTCTTCTGATGAACACCCTTGGTTTATTGAATCAAGGCAAAGTAAAGATAATCCCAAAAGGGACTGGTATCTATGGCAACCTGCCCATAAAAAACGTCCTAATAACTGGATATCATATTTTGAATTACATAATGCCTGGTGGTTAGACAAAGCTACCAACGAATATTATCTTGGCACATTTACCAAAAACCAACCAGAAGTTAACTGGAGGAATGAAGACCTAAAAAAAGCTATGTACCATGTGATAAAATATTGGTTTGATATGGGTATTGATGGATTTAGGATGGATGTGGTTAATTGGTACATAAAAGACAAAAGTCTAAGGAGTAACCCTTGGAAAATCACCTTTTCCCCTCCTTCATTGCAAAAACATATATATGATAGAAGCCAGCCAGAAAGTCATCAAATATGTAAAGAGATCAGAGAGATAACTAATGAGTATAATGATAAGATTCTAATTGGAGAAATCTATACTAATGACGTAAAAGAAGCAGTATCATATCATGGTTCTAATAATGATGAACTACATATGGCTTTTAATTTTAACTTCTTATTCCAAAAATGGAGTGCAAGATCATTTTATGATAGTATAATGGATTGGTATAATCTATTACCAACTAATTCATGGCCAAATTTCACTCTAAGCAACCATGATCAGCCAAGACACTATTATCGTTATAAACACGGCGATGAAACTGACGCAAGAGCTAAAGTAGCCGCTGCTATGTTACTGACCCTTAAAGGGACCCCCTTTATCTATTATGGTGAAGAAATAGGTATGACCTGTGAAAAAATACCGAAAAAATCAATTCAAGACCCTCTAGGTATAAAAGGATGGCCTATCATTAAAGGTAGAGACACCGAAAGAACACCTATGCAATGGGATAATACTGATTATGCAGGTTTTTCTAATACCACACCATGGCTTCCTGTTAATAAAGACTATAAACATAAAAATGTTGAAAGCCAAAAAGATGACCCTGACTCATTACTATCTTTTTATCGCTCATTAATATGGCTCAGAAAAAAAACACCTTGTTTATCAAAAGGTGCTATAGAATTTCTAATATCCAAACCAAATAAAATACTTATCTATAAACGAATTCACGAACAAGAGCACTGCATAATAATACTTAACTTTTCTAATGAAATAATTCATTACCCAATCAAATCAAATAGAAAGTATAATATTCTACTTAGTACCAATAGAAAAAAAGATGACTCTATTGAATTAGTCAATCTTCATCTTAATCCATACGAGGTCATTATAGCTAATCATATTGATATCTATAATGAAGATTTACATTAAAACAAAGATAATCAATAAATAGATATATAGCAAAATTCTATCCATTAATCCTTATATGTGTTTGGAAGGGGTGAGTTATCAGGATTAAAGATAGAATTCTGCTATAAGCCTACTTAATTAACCTAATGCCACATCTAATGTCATCATAACGGCAAATCCAATCAGCGTACCTATAGTCGCTATATCTGAATGTTTTTCATATTGTGACTCAGGTATTAATTCTTCTACAACTACATATATCATAGCTCCTGCTGCAAAAGCCAAAGCATATGGTAAAATAGGTTTCATAACAATAACTGCCAAAGCTCCAAGAACACCTGCAATAGGTTCAACTATACCAGAGGCTTGACCATAGAAGAAACTTTTTCTTCTAGATACTCCTTCTCTTCTAAGAGGTATAGAAACAGCAGCTCCTTCTGGGAAATTCTGAATACCAATACCTATAGCAAGCGCTACTGCCCCTGCCATTGTTGCAGATGGTAAGTTCGCTGCTACTGCTCCAAAAGCGACTCCTACAGCTAATCCTTCTGGTATATTATGAAGAGTAATTGCAAGTACTAATAATATACTCCTCTGCCAGCTAGTCTTAATACCTTCTGCTTTATCAGTAGAAACCCCTCTATGTAAATGAGGAATTATCTTATCAACTATTCCTAAAAACGCTCCCCCTGCCAAAAAACCTACCAATGCAGGAACGAATGAAGGTAGAGAAGAAGATTTTTCTGTCATCTCTATGGCTGGTGCCAATAATGACCAAAAACTTGCAGCTATCATTACGCCTGCTGCAAACCCTAACATACCATCAAGAACTTTCTTATTTATTGTTTTGAAGAAGAATACAAGCGATGCTCCTAAAGCGGTTAAAAGCCATGTAAATAGAGTTCCTATCAATGCCTGTATCACTGGATTCAAACTTAAAAACCAATTAACCATATTATCCCTCATTTCTTACTTAAATATTTCATCTCGATACTCAATTAATAATTATTATTTGTTGATTAATGTTATTATATCATATTTTTTATATTATGCAATTGTTTTATAATATAAATTTTTACGTAGGGATAATTATAATAGAAAATGAAAAAAGAAGTAACTATATAAAATATTGCATTAAAAAGGGTATTCAAAAATAATTCCCTTTTTAAATACCCAAATTATTATATATAATATTCGTCATCATCATCTATATTCTTTAACCACTGGCTTTTATTTACTTTTTTTGGCTTTACCTTTGGTTTGTGATGATTATCTTTTATTTCTTTTGTCTTACCTTTAGATTTATTATTATGTTTTTTTATCCTCTGTTCTTTATCAAGCTCTTTTACTACCTCTTTTCTAGGCATCTTTTTTCTTTCCTCCATTGATAATATATTGATCTTCTTGTTAAAAAATCATTATACCTTTATATCTATAAAATCCCCCCAAATAAATATTTTTATAAATAATTATGAGCTATCATTTTATGTTCAGGAAATTCAAACTCTATTACTATCATTATACTATTTAAAATGAAATTTTCATAGTAGAAAATAATACATAATTAATAATTCTGATACCTTTACAGGTTATTATTTAATAAATTTATCAAAATCAGTTATTTTCTCTTCGAATAAAGTTATTCTCTTATCTAATTTATCGATTTTTTCTTGTAGCTTCCTTATTCTTTTATCAATACTAAGATTAGAATCAGGATTAACATCTTCAATCTTTTTGATACCAAAATATTGAAGACAGCCTAATAAAATTTTATCAGCCACTTCTTCAATAAAATCCTCTTTCTGCATCCAATCCACTTGTTCTTTCAAATCCATAAAACTAACATCAATTAATATTCCATGCATATTTAGATGTTTTAGAACATAGTTATTTGAAGCTCTTATAGTTCCAGTAATATTATCAAATTGGTTGTTGATCAGATTAGCTAAGTCTCTACTTTCAGTATCATCATTCAAGTATAAGATTTTCAAACTATTATCAGTATCATCCCAGTTACAAGCTTTAGGGTCATATTGTAATGCTATGTAAACAGATGCCCTATCTCCTGAGATATCATCGTATTTGTTTAAATATGTAGTATAATTCACATTAGCTCTATTTATTCTTATTTCCAATGACATATCATATTCTTCAGGAGCGACATCCAATACTATAAATTTTAGATTTTTAGCCTTTTCAATAAATCTATCCATAATATCATTATTAAATTTTCTACGTTTAATATAATTGTCATCCTTCACTATAGGTAATGCCATTCCATCAGAACCATAAATCTGTTGACTATAGCCTGCATCAACAATCACCAAAGGAAGATATCCCAACTTATCCTTTAATTTCATACCAAAACCATCCATATATTCTTATTACTAGTATATGCACTTAAATAAAATTATACATATGATTTTATCAAAAAAATATTTATCTGCAGAATATCTTTAGATAGTAGATATTTTGCAGATAATCATTAGTAGAATATTAACTTATCGCTTCAAATTGAGCCATATAAAGATTATAGTATATTCCTTCTTGATTCATTAACTCATCATGGTTACCACTTTCAAGTATATTCCCCTTATCAACAACAAATATTCTATCTGCCTTCTGAATAGTTGATAATCTATGTGCTATAACAAAGGATGTTCTATCTTTAAGCAATTCCTCAATACCTTTTTGTACTAATCTTTCAGTATGTGTATCTATGCTAGAAGTAGCCTCATCCAATATAAGGATTTTAGGTTTAGATAACATGATTCGTGCAAATGCAATCAATTGCCTTTGTCCTACTGATAATTTTGTACCTCTCTCATTAACCTCTGTATCATATCCTTTTTCAAGTTTAACGATAAATTCATGAGCGTGAACAGCTTTTGCCGATTCCATTATCTCTTCATCTGTAGCATCAAGTTTACCATATCTAATATTATCTTTAATAGTTCCTGTGAACAAAAATGTATCCTGTGTCATAATACCCATTTGACTTCTTAAACTTTCAATAGTCACGTCTCTGATATCTATACCATCGATTTTAACTATTCCTTCATTAATATCATAGAACCTACTTAATAGATTGACTATAGTCGTTTTACCTGCACCAGTAGGTCCAACCAATGCAATTGTTTCACCTTTTTTAATATCAAAAGATACATCACTTAACACTTTCACTTTCTCATCATAACCAAATGTAACTTTACTAAATGTAACATTACCTTTTATGGATGGCATTATTTTTGCATCCTTTATATCCTTGATATCAGGGTTAGTATCTAATATCTCAAAAATTCTTTCTGCCCCTGCTATATTAGTTATCAGTTGATTATAAAAATTACTTAGATTCATAATAGGCTGCCAGAACATACCAACATAAGTAGTAAAAGCAATCAATGTACCAACAGTTATTTCATTCTTAGTCGACATATTTACACCTAATATAAAAACCATGATAGTACCAATACCCCAAGATATTTCAACCATTGGCCAGAAAATATCATTAAGTTTAACTGCACTTATAAATGATTTTCTATGTTCGCTTAATAATTCTCTAAATGTATTACTTGTATATCTCTCAGCTGTAAAACTCTGGACTACACGAATGCCAGAAAAATTTTCATGTGTATAAGCATTCATGTTAGAATTTTTCTTCCTGAATACTTGCCATCGTCTATGTGCTCTTACCTGCACAAAATACATTCCAAAAACTAAGAATGGTAATAAGGCTAATGCACCTAATGCAAGCTTTACATTCAGAACAAACATGATTATAAGTACAACTATCAATGTTACAAAATCAGGAATTAGTGATATAACACTATTGGTTAGAACACTTTTCAATGAATTAACATCTCCTATGACCCTTGCTAATACCTTACCTACAGGTCTGTTATCAAAGAAGTTAAAAGATAATTTCTGAAGATGTTCATATAACTGCTGTCTTATTTCCATTAGCACTCTATTGGAAACCTGTGACATCATTACAATCCTTTTCTTCATACAATATCTACTTATCAAATTCATTATAATTGCAATAATTCCTATAACATATAACCCATTGACATTAGACTTTTTAATATAATCATCTATAGCAATTTTCATTAATATAGGATTCAATACGTTTACTGTAATTATTATGCCCATAATTATTAATACATAAATAATTTCTTTTTTATATTTCTTCATATAAGAGAACAATCTCAATATTGTTACTTTTTTCAAGACATTTTCCGATTGCTCATCTTCTCTAAAGTTATTTACTGCCATGTTAACACCTCCGAATATTTCCTACATGTTTACCTGCTACAAAATTCTATACTGCAAATCCCTCATATTGTTCCTTAAGGGTATCGTAATAACGGCCTTTCATTTTTATAAGAGAATCATGGTTACCTCTCTCCACGATCTTTCCATCTTCAAGTATAATGATTTCATCTGCATTTTTTACTGCAGAAATTCTATGAGCAACTATTATCTTAGTAATATCATCTTTCTTATCGATTTCTTTTTGAATCTTATGTTCAGTTTTCATATCAAGTGCTGATGTGGAATCATCAAAAATAATTATTTTACATTCCTTAGCTAAAGCTCTAGCTATGCTAATTCTTTGTTTCTGTCCTCCAGATAGACCAATACCCCTTTCACCTATGATTGTGTCATATCCGTCTTCCATATGCTCAATAAAATCGTCTGCCTTAGCACTTTGTGCAGAATTAATTACTACATCATTCGTTAACAATTCTCCATACCCAAAACTGATATTTTCTTTTATAGTATCTGAAAACAAAAATACATCTTGCATTACGACAGAAATATTCTCACGTAAATTAGTTAACTCAATATCATTTATTCTTTCATTATCAATCAGTATCTCACCATCTGTTGTATCATAGAATCTTTCCAAAAGATTGATTATAGATGTTTTTCCAGAACCAGTGGCTCCCATGATAGCTAAAGTCTTACTTGGTAAAATCTTGAAGTTGATATCATCTAGAACCTTTTTACCATCTAATTCAAGTGATACATTATTAAATTCAACTTTACCTTTAGGTTTATCTAACTTAGCAGGTTTATTAGCATTCTTGATTTCCGGATCTTCAACAAATATTTTATCTATCTTCTTAGCCGATGCATTTGCCTCTGCCATTAGATTACTAAGAAATCCAAATGACCTCATAGGCCAGATTACCATATTCATATAGCCAGTAAATTTTATTAAAGTACCTACTGTCAGGTCCTCACCGATTACCATTGATCCTCCAAATACAATGACTAGTATAGGTAATATATTCGTTAGCATTTCAATACTAGGGAAAAATCTTGACCATATTCTTGCTTGTTCCATATTCAGCTTATAATAACCTTCATTATGTACCAAAAATTTCTTTATTTCATGTCTTTCTCTTGCAAAAGCCTTAACTAATCTAATACCAGCTATATTCTCTTGCGCTGTTGTATTAAGGGTTGCATTTTGTTCACTAATCTTCTCATATGTAGCCCCTATCTTTTTTTCTAGCTTGATTGCCATGTAGGCAATAATAGGAAGTGTTACAAACGCTAATATTGATAACTTAGCACTTATTGTGAACATAAAGATTGTTGCAATAATAAAGTATATTATGATCTCAATAAATAACATTAATCCAAAACTAATACCTTCCCAAACTCTATCAGCATCATCTTTAATTCTTGACATTAACTCTCCTGTATTTTTTCTATCAAAAAATCCAAGTGAGAGACTTTGAATATGATCAAATAAATCTTGTCTAAGACCACATATAATTTTGGAACCTACAATATCAAACATTATCTCTTTTATATATCCAAGCACAGCCCTTCCTAGCGTAATACCAATAAGTGCTATTATAAGTCCTTTGAATATGCTTATATCTCCACCCTCAATAACATCATCAATTATTGTTCCTGTTATCATAGGTGTGAATAAGTCTAAAACTATACTACTTAATAAAGCAATACTACCAAAGAAATACAAATACCAATATTTCCTCATATAATGCAAAACTCTTTTCATAATTATCCTCCTTACACGCCTCAAAATAGTAGAACTTTCCTATAATAAAATAACCACGGGCATAATTCTCCCATGGTTATTTAATAAAAAATATCAAAAAAGCCACAGGCACGTAACCCATGGCTCAAATATCAAATTATAGAAAATATTCTAATCTACTATCTGAGGCAGGGTCATCTTATATTTATCACTGTTACTACCATTAGTTGATTGGTTGATCATGTCTTTAACTATTCTTATTTTAATCATAACGCTACCTCCTTTTTTAATATTAATTAATAATAATTCTTTTATAATATTACACAAATATTTTTGGTTTGTCAAATATTTTTTATAATATTATATTCATTAGCCTTTAAATTATTACTTTTGAATCAAAAAAAAGCACCTATATCAGGCGCTTTTTTAATATATGTTATGTAATTAGAGTAAAAATATACATCTAATTACTCATATTGCTAGGAATTAGTTATTATCAGTAGTAGTATCTTCTGCATCTGTAGCTGTATCTTCGTCTGAAGTTTTATCGTCTGAAGTATCATCTTTAGATGTATCATCCTTTGATGAATCATCAGTTGTAGTCTCGTCTGACTTATCTGTATCATTACTGTCTTTTTCTTCTTCAACAACAGCATTTCTAGATTGTCTTACTTCTATACTCTTAACTACGTCTTCTTTATCTTCTACTTCATAATCCTTTTCCCATTCTTTGTACTTCTTATCAAATTCTTGATATTTTATTTGTTCTATCGCTTGATCTTTAATTTGTTGCTCTTTATCTTTGAGAGCTTGAATTTCTTCTTCAGTTGGTTCAATTACTTCTTCTAATTTAATTATGTGATATCCATGTTGTGTTTTTACAAGTTCAGTAATATCTCCTGGTTCCATATCAAATGATGCTTCAATAAACTCTGGAGCAAAATTAGTAGCTCTGCTGAATGTATATTCTCCACCTTTATCTTTTGATCCTGGATCTTCTGAATATTCTTTTACTAGAGTTTCAAAATCTTCTCCATCTTTTGCTTTAGCTAATACTTCTTCTGCTTTTGTTTTAGCTGCTGCAACTTGATCTTCAGGTAGAGGTTGATAACTATCATCTATTGTTCTAAATAAGATATGTCTTACTCTTACTTGTTTTGCATAATAGTCATATCCATTTTCTTGATATCCTTTATACTCTGGACTTTGTTCTAATAAAGTATTAAGTTCTTCTTCATTAACCTCATAATCCTTCATTTCTTCATCAAATAAAGCTTGAGTCAATGTTTGTTGTTCAAGAAGTTTCTTAACAATATCCAAAGTTATTCCATCTTCTGCCATTTTATCTTTACCGAATTGTTCTTCATATTGTTTGTAGAATTCTTCTGCTGATTTTTCATTATTCTTAACATCTTCCTCAGATACTTCTACACCTTTTTCTTTTGCTACTAAAGATAGTATATTAGCACTCTTTGCAGAGAACAAAGCATTTTCTTTTGCTATATCAACTACTGTCTTATTGTCTTCTAGTTGCTGATCCCACACGTCAGGTCCAAACATTCCTTCATATTGTGCTTCTAATTGCCTTAAGCGTAAATTAACTTCCCCTAGATTAATATTATGTTCACCATTTATTGTCGCTACTACTTTTGCTTCTGTGTCCTTATTTTCAGTATCATTACCTTTACTGCAACCAACGAACATAACTGTTACCATTGCAAGCGCTATACATACTGAAATAAGCTTGTTGACTTTCTTCATTATTATTGCCACTCCTTTTATTTTCTTTAGTGAAATAAAAATATAACTATAAATTAATAAAATAACAATATATACCATTATATTTCAATCTCTAGGCTTATTATATTTTAAATGATTTTAACAATAAAATCAAATTAAAATTAATTTGATAATAATTTCTTATCTTTTATGAGTTTTTTCTTATCGTAGTTATTTCTTTTCAGTGTTAGCAATTCAACTTCTTTTGTTTGACTTAAAACGTTACTTTCAATATCTTTTGTTAATAATCTACGAAGTTTACTTCTCATGGTTTCACCTAAAACTAACCTAGTTATTTGCATTCCTTTAATAAAATCCACTATTTTATTTGGCACATCTTTGCCACTTAGGAAATGGACTTCTCCACCTAATTGTTTTCCATACTCAAATAATTCTTCTAATAACTCAATAGATTCTTCGTTCTTGAATATACTCATCCCTTTTTCCACATGTAGTATGTGAAGCTCTCCACTTATCTCATTTGCGATTTCTGCACCTTTTCTTATTAACCTTTTTGAGTTCTTCTGTATAGTTATACAGACTAATATTTTTTCCACTTCTTGACTCATATACAAGCCCCCTTAATTACTCTTAAGGTAATTTCTCAATAAATGATTTACCTTAAGTACAGTGCCATTATAACATGTAACAAAATGTTATTCTACAAATTAAAGAAAACTTCAATAATTGTTAACAAATTATTCATTATTGTTTATATTTAGCTTTTGACCTTATTTACAGTCATAAAAAACTATTGGAACATAGAAAAGAACTACGTTTAAGTAGTTCTCATTCAATACTATTATGATGGCCCATTATCCTTCCATATTCAGCAGATTCATCGTCATGCTTGTATTTCATAGGAAATAATTTGCACATTCTGTCCATTAACTCTTTATAAAATAATTCTTCTGCATTCTCACTATTGAAGTCATTATTCTTTCTGTTAAACCAATTTTTGTATTTTACTTCTTCCGATGATTTTAATTCTGACTCAATTTCTTTAATATCTTTCCATTGACCAGTATTCAATATCTTTTCAATACTACTTTCTAGAGCAAAAACATCCGAATCCTTACACTTCACAAACCGTCACTCCTTGCAATATTAGTTTTTAATATAAGCTATAATTATATATATTTAACTTATATATTAAATTTATTTTATTATTCCCTACTTCATTCATATTTATTACTTGAGGAAATTAGACTGATATTAGTTGGTTAATCAACTGTAAGAAAACGTATCAAATTATATTCTATCAATTTCATTCAAAAAAATCAGGGTATCTATAATAATATGGTTTAGGGTAACATATTGGTCTTCTAGAACATCTTCTTCTAGATCTTCTACATCTTCTTCCATACATTTCATTTACTAACATGACTTGGATTGTATTTCTTAACCATCTATTAGGTTTTCTATAGAATCCACATCTTTTGCTGGACGGTTCGATTTCATTGTTATCTATATCTTCATTTTCAATTTTATCTTTAAATTCCTTAACATCTATTGTTTCGTCTTTTTCTACCTTTTCATAAATTTTATCTGCCAACATTTCTATGAACTCTTTTTCTGGATAATCATCATACATGTAACTTCCGCTATAATCCATTTTGTCGCATTCTTCATCAATATAATATTGAATTTTCTTGCATACTTCAGGATATAGGACTCTCATCTTCTTTTTGTCCATCTCATCCATACCATTATAATCTTCTACAGGCATTTGAATAGGAACCTGCATATTAGGGTCCATATACATTCTAGAGTCATATTTTCTGTCATCGCCATTTTTACTGTATCCATTTTGGTTATATTTATTCTGATTATATCTATTTTGGCTTGAACCATTTCTTCTATACCCATAATTGCCGTATCCTAAGCTATTATCTCTTTCATCTGCCACTGAATAAGGATTATAATAATATTGGTAAGGGTCTTTATATTTATCCACTTTAAAATCCTCCAATTTATATGTCAATATAAATATATGCGTTTAAAGTGGTTTGGTTCTTAAAAATCAATATTTTTTTATATTGGCACCTATGGCAACAAATTTTTCTACTACATCTTCATATCCTCTCTCAATGTACTTCATATCATTTATTATTGTTTTTCCTTCTGCACATAATCCAGCTAATAAAAGAGCCATTCCTGCTCTTAGATCCGAAGCACATACATTGGCTCCCATTAATTCCTCTACACCTACAACTACACAGCTTCTACCTTCTACCTTTGCATTAGCTCCCATTTTAGTCAGTTCGCCAACATGCATGAACCTGTTTTCGAAGATTGTCTCAACTATAACGCTTGTTCCTTCTGCTATAGACATCAATGCCATAAAAGGAGCTTGCATATCTGTTGGAAAGCCTGGAAATGGAAGTGTCGTTATATCTACCGCCTTTAATTTGCCATTACTTTTTACTCTTATTTTATCATCAATAACCTCAATGGTTACATTACTTTCTTCAAGTTTTGCAATAATAGGATTAATATGGTCAAGAATCACATTTTCGATGGTTATATCTCCACCAGTTATAGCTGCTGCTATCATGAATGTTCCTGCTTCCATCCTATCTGGAATGATTTGATACTTAATGCCTTGTAGCTTCGGCACACCTTTTATAATGATAGTATCTGTACCAGCACCCTTGATATCAGCTCCCATCTTAACTAAAAAATTAGCCAAATCTACAATTTCAGGCTCAACAGCAACATTCTCTACAATAGTTTTACCTACTGCTCTAACTGCTGCCATCATTATATTTTCTGTTGCACCTACACTAGGAAAATCCAAGTATATTTTAGTACCAATCAGTTTATCTGCTGTAGCTTCAATATATCCATGTTCAATACTTATATCTGCTCCTAAAGCAGTTAATCCTTTTATATGGAGATCAATAGGTCTATTGCCGATGACACAGCCTCCTGGCATACAAATCTTAGCTTTTCCTTCTCTTGCTAACATAGGACCTAACATAAGGACAGATGCTCTTATCTTCTGTCCTATATCTTCACATGTCATATCAGTTGATTTAATTTCATCTGCCTTAACATCTAATATTTTATTTTTCTTATCCCAATTAACTTCTACACCTATATTAACTAAAATGTCTTTCATGCTTTTTACATCAGTTAGATCCGGTACATCTTCTATATAACAATTCTCTTTGGTCAATATAGATGCAGCTATGATTGGTAATACAGCATTCTTAGAACCACTTATTCTAACATTACCCTTTAAATTATTGCTTTTCATTATCTCTAATTTATCCAAGTCATCTTATCCTCTCGTATAAGCTATAATAATAAGTTGAATAGAACTAAATAATTGTTGGCTCTATAGCAATTATTTAATTAAACTTATATACTTATCCATCTAATATTAATAGTCAATTGTTATAACAGGAATAGCAGCATACAAGTAGGTCGTATCTTCTATTTCATTATATGTCAATGCCAAATCAACATTTATTTTCTCACCTTCAGTGATTATATGTTCATCAATATATCTAGAATATCCATAAATGCTGTATATATTTTCTGTCTTAAAACTATCTTTCACTTCACAACTCATCTTGTTTGCAATTTGCTTAACTATCTCTTTTGCCTTAGATTCATCTAATTTGCCTTTATGTTTACTTGTAATAGTAAGATTATCTCTTGCATCCATATCCATTTCCTTGAATATTTCAGTAATCTTATCTCTGAAGTAGAGTATACTTCCACATTTATCACTTAGAACAAGATTAATAATGATATAATTATCTACCTTCAATCCATTATTAGGAACTTCTTCAATGAGCTCTACTACTTTAATTGTTGTATCCGCTTCTTTTGTTTTTTTATTAACACTATAGACTCTTTTGAAATCTTCAGAATTATATTCTTCCTTATAATCTGGTTCTAAACCTAGCTTTTTAGTTACTTCCAATGCAAGCTTTTTCATTTCTACTTCAGTCATAAAACTTTTGCTGTATTCTCCCCACATATTCAGGTCAGTTTCACAGAGTGTAAAATTCACCTCATTAAAAGTTGTGAGTAACTTTTCTTCTCCATTAACAACCATCTTTTCCACATTGTTAGCTACTAGCAAGGTAGCAAAAACCAGAATGACACATGCAATTTTCTTTAACATAAAAAATCCCCCAATCTCATATTTTAATATATTAAAAGTATGAACACTTAGGGGATATTTTATTCAATTTACAGCAATGAATTATTATATATCATAATATTATTTTATGGTGTAATTAGTCTGCAATGCTCTTGATAAAAGTGTTGCACATTGTTGTCTTGTAGCCTTCGTATTAGGCTTATATGGGCTATAGAAAGCATCTATATCCCTTACTATATGGGCTTTTGCCATATTGACAAAATTTTCATTGCTCCAATGATTGACTATGGGGTTTTTATAACTACTTGATTCATCATGGAATCTAAAAGTTTTATCAATTATCTTTAAGACTTCTCCAATAGTTATATCTCCCTTAGGATTACAAATCCCATTACCGTTTCCTGATATAATACCTTTATTAGCCAAAGTCATAATATACTTTTTGCCCCAAAAATTATTATCTACATCTTTAAATATAGATTCTGATTCAGTATCTATCTCAAAACCAGCTGTTGCCGCAAGCATAGCAAAAAATTCTGCTCTAACTACATTATTATTTGGTTTAAATGAATTATCTTCATAACCATTAATGATACCTCTATCATATAGATTAAGTATATCATATCTATTGACTTTATCTTCCGGTAAATCAGTTAAAACATCTTGTTCCACCTTTTGCTTTTTCAAAATAATTCTAATCGGAAAACTGATTCCATCTATAGTCCTTTTATTAAACCCTTCGGGAATGTTATCACCCACTCGATATGTTACTTCCAAAACATTATCTTTAGTCAAATAATAACTTATTACTTGTATTTCATCTTTACTATCTTGAACATTCCAAGCAAGCTCTATCTCTCCTTTAGTCTCAGAATACTGAGTAAAATTGTATATAACTCTACTTGAAACCGCCGACACAATGATTGTGTTTATAAATAGACTGCTTATTATTATTAATGATATAACGTATTTTTTCATTAGACTAATTCCTCCCCTCTAGACAATTTTTTTATCACTCGATCTTAGACCATATGCTAAATACTTCTCCAAACTTCATACTATCTTTTGCCCTTATATCATTAGCATTACTAATCAATCCAAGTTTTATTGCCTTAGCAATACTCTCTTTATAGGCACTATCTATAGTAGAATCCTTCGTAAGATTACTAAAGACATTACTGTCATATTTAACTACTTGGTCATTCATTATTTCATATGTTCTAATAAACATGTTGAATCCAGCTTCTCTTGAAACTGTTGATCTGTCATGAGTACCTGTTTTACTTATTCCAGAATTAGTCAAATGTCTTATAGTATTCTTATCTATGTATTTTGATAAATCAATATTTCTTTCCTCAGTCAATACACCATACATAATATTCAACATTTGTTTCTCCGTAATATTATTATCTGGATTATAGTTATCAAGCCCACTTATCTTATATTTACCAGCAATTTCTTTTCTGGCACTTTCAGACCAATGAGTAGGAATTGTAGGTGTTACAGTATCCATTTTATCTTGGTCTGTTATATATAATCCAAATACTCCTAATGAACCAGTGTTAAATGTAACGTTACCAGAATAAGTATTATATTTGCCTTCAATCTCTTTCCACTTATTATATTTTGAATCCTTTCTATAAGTGATGACCTCTTTCCCATACAAACCATATCTTGGCTTAGCTTTTACATTTATCATCATTTCTTTATCAGTATACTTTATTTCATTAGTACCTTTATTAGTTGATATGTACATCCCTAGTTTCTGAGGAACACCTACTGAAACCAATGCATCTTCTGGCATAAGTTCAGGTACATAATAATTATTGAATTGATCTATATTTATACTAATAGTTGGAGCTGCTCCATACTGTGTTACATGTTTATCAATAGTGCTTTTTAGTGATTCATATGGCATTTCCAGAGTCATATCTCCTGCTTTTACCAGAATCTTAACTTTATGAGCATCAAAAGCTTCTATAACTGAATAAGGAATAAGTACTTTTCTCTTGACAATAGGATTATCCTTATACTTAGAAACATCTATCTCATATACATAAGTATTATGCTTAATTAGATTAGTAATAAGTCTTTGATCCACATTATTATCAGCCATATCATCTTGTCCAGTTCCATTACTTCTAAATCTATAAGTTAACTCCTTTTTCTCTTTATCATATACTAATTCGTAATCCTTACCTGGTAGTATTTCTAATTCTGGATCTGTATGACCATCATATTCAGAATTAGAGTACTTGGTCAGAACTCGTATTGGATTAGAGAAGCTAAGAGAATCTTTAACTATAAGCTGTCCTTTCTCTGGTCCAGTAACTGTAACACGAGTCTTCATTCTTACATAATAGAATCTATTTCCAATAAGCTTATTTATCTTGACTAAATATTTTTCTAGTATTTCAACGTTATCAGGTTTCAGATCTCCCTCTCCGCCAGCAACTTCGATATATATAGGATCAATAAACAATCCATTATCCGCTACTTCCATTAGATATGTAAATTTCTTCTCTATTGTTGATTTATCGCCTTCTGGCTTAGGTTTATCATCCACATGTAAAAGCCATTCTATACCTATATAGTCTTCTGTTACACTGTCAGTATAATCATGTTTTTTCATAGCTTCACTTGAAGCTATTCCAATCCCCCTAGGCGGTAACGGATTATCTATGTCTTTTGTAGTCCCTATAGCAACATTACTCCATGGTGATTCATGACTATTAACTGGTTGAATACTTCTAATCCAAAAATAGTATTGAGTATCAGGAAATAAATCATCTACTGTTACTTCATAATAAGCTCCATCCGTTGGATATAACGGATCTAGTGGATCTTCTGGTAACTTCCATTCCCATACCTTAGCATTCTCTGCATCTTCTGTAAGAGAATATCTAATTTCATATTTAAAACTAGTATCATATTTCCATGTCAATGTCATAGTAGTATCTGTATAATCATTTATATATAGACTAGGTACAGTTGGGTCAGGATTCACAACTGAATCTTCTGGTTTCGTTGCTACAACAATTGGTGTAGGATAATGAGCTAATACCAGATCACCAGAATATAATTCTCGATATGGATATAACATAAACAGATATAAAGTATTTGGTAGTAATGCATCTTGTTTATAATATTGATAAGTAGCATCATCTACATCTTTTTCAACTTCAATATCCTGCCATCCTATAGTATTTACTCCATTCTTATCATCACTGATCAATTTATTATAATAATCTACAAATGAGTAATCTGGATCATTTTGTTTTTGCAGATTGATTTCTTTTTGAACTTCAGTGTATGGAATCTTATGGAATTTATATTTAACATCAGATACACCAAATTGGTCTGCACCCAAATCAATCTTTCTGCTCAATACATCAAAACTACTATCTATATTTTTAACATAATTAACGAATCTAGTTATCTCACTTTCGTCTTTGTAGATTGGGAAATATTCTGCTCCTTCAACATATTTAGTATAGATTTTTGCTGTACCACTATCATTAATGACCCACACTTGATTGGTCCAGCTGGAAAGAGTATCATATGCAACTGTGTCCTTAGCAATAACCTCCCACCATTTTTCTTTCCATTGAATAGCAACTTCTGTTGTCGTTGTATCTTTATCCTTTATTTTTAAAGGTGGTTTGGCCACTGATGGCGGTTCAAAAGAATCTCCATTATATCCATAGTAAAGAGATACAATCGTTGGCTCTGAAACTTTTTCTTCATTCCCCCATCTTTTATTGGCTACTATCTTTATATAATATAAATTACCTGGTGTTATTCTTTGTAGATCTGATTTATCTTTGTCATAATAGTATTCTAAGTTATATTTATAACCAACTATTTCATCAGTTGTATTTTTTAATATATTATTAGGTGTAGCATTACCATATTTTTGGCTATCAACTATTTTTTTAGCTCCTGCTAATGATTCTAAGTCTCTAGTAACGTATATATCATAATAAACATCTGTATCTGTAATTAAATCTCCATATGTAGGTGAAGAACTGATTACATCCTTCCTTTTGAAGGCACCCCATACAAAGTTTATAGAATCTCCTGCTTCTACTACATTAAAGGTACGTTTAGCTTCTAACAGATCACTTATATTGTCATTATATGAGTCACCTGGAACTAAATATTTTTTCTCCAGTTCATCCTTTATCTCATTTAATGGCTTAGTCTTAAGGGTTTCAAGTATTGATTTAGTCATTAAGTTAGGAACTACTGGTTTCGTTGGTTTTATGTTTAACGCCAACGGTACAAAGGGAACTTTTTTTGACTTTGGTTCAATTGGTATTTTGCTTGTATCTCCTACAGCCTCATATCTCAGCTGTAATTGATATTCTACAGATTGATTTGGTCTTCTAACACGATAATACTCCATAGTAGCAGCATCTTTATCAAATATCGCAATATTACTTGGCTGGTCATTAACATATTCCATCAATCTTGCTTCAACTAATTCATATTCACTTTGGTCTTGACCTACTTTAAAGCTTGCAGGTATATTCCATTCCAATCTTACATATTCTCCGTCCTCAAATACTTTTAGGTCAATATTAGTTGAACATGTCCAAATGTATGGATAATTGACATTCTTAACCAATGGTCTGCTATCATAGTACTCTGTTACAGGTTCTACCAATACAGAGTATATTTGCCCTGGATATATATTCTGTTCTAGCTTGTATCTTAGACGATTTCGTTTCTTGACAGTATCATAATATTGTTGTATCTTACCTGATTCAACACTAAGATTATTGATTTCTCCCTCTTTGTTATTAATAAGATCTTGCTTGGATCTATTAGAGTAATCTCCTACAGCATACACTATTCTATATTCAAATGTATCTAATCCAATATCATCCCATACTACCTCAATACTGTCATCTTCTGGTATTAATTCTACATTGATATCTGTTATTGCATATACCCTTTTTGCTGCTCCAGTTGTAGGAGCAAGAACCTGTGTTATTTCTCCATCAATTTCTGTTCTATGATAGTGATAAGGCTGTATGAATACTTCATATAATGAACCTGTATCTAGAACTATTTCATCATGAACATTGATACTCTTGGCTGTAAAAGCATCTGTTCCTGAATCAATTTTAATGTTTTCATCTACTCCAGAGGTTTTATTATTTACCTTTAGCTCATAAAAATCTGGAGTATGATAATCTGAACCTGTAGCAGGAGCCCAACTATCTGGTTCCTGCCAGCTAACAGTCATGGTAGGTCTAATGATAGGCTTTCCCGTAACTACATCTTGTCCAATAATATAATAAACATCATCTATTGATATATCTTTTACTGGTATCTGTACATTAGCCATTACCCTAATTGGTTGGACAAACATGCATATAATTATAACTAACGATACTAATTTCTTTTTCATATATTCTCCTCCTACCAATCAATCTTATTATTGATTCTTGTCAACATTTCTAAAACTGTTTCTGTGACCACTTCTTCATTGGGTAATAACCTACCATCTGTTAATTTGATTATACCTAGATTAACTCCTTTAATAAGTACATCTCTATATTCTTCCTTAATATCATAGTCGTCTTCAATAATATTATAGTCAGTAACATTAATACTATCTAGATTAAGGTTATTCTTTATTGAATAAGCCTGCATGAATATGTAAATGGCTTCATCTTTTCTCATATGTCCATACATATCATTTACTGGAATATCAACATTATGTTCTTCTAACCATTCTGCATTATCATAACCTTTTCCAGCACCCAAAACTCTAGCTGTAGCTGATAATAGTTGATAGTTATATACATGATACTTAAGATTACTAAGTTCACCACTGTTGAAAATATCTGTCAAGCTGTACTGAGTTACTAGATCAGTAACCATACCATTATAGATATTATCTAATTCACTGTACATATTCGATTTTGGTGCAAACAGATAAGACCCTGCTTTATCTGTTTCTATATTATATGTACCACCATAGTTATCACTGTTAACTATAGTAAATGAACTTCCCTCTTTTATATAACCTTGTAGAGTATCATTCACTGACCCAACATCAAATGCTATTCGAACACTTTCATTCAATTCCCTTACAGTACTATACTTAGTCTGAATAGAACTTTTCATTAAGCTCTTGATATTAGCTCTGTGAGTTTGTTTGACTAGTACTAGAGTATCAGTCACTATCTTTAATAATTTTGCATCATCTATGCCAGAATCTAATTCTTTATCCAACTGCTCCATGAGATACGTTTTTTTGCTTTCGACTGCCTGTTCGAACTTCTGTAAAATCAATCTTTCAATATCATCTTCTGATTTATTACTGCCAACTACTTGTATATCATAATTCATAAGATTAGTTGATGGTGATTTTCCGTTTACCTTATCTTTATATTCTCCGATATTCATTATTAATCTTATATAATAATCTTTTGTAGAATTATTATATTTATTGATTTCATCAATCTTTTCTATTATTTCGGCTGTCTTATCCATTGATAATGTATATGGTCTAATTCCTAAATCTCCATCAGGAAACCTAATCACTATTGTTATACCATTATCATTAGCAGTTTCAATCATCTTAGCTGGTAGATAGTAATCCTGTATACCTTTTATAGCATCTACCAAATAGTAATTTCCTTCTTTAACATATTTCAAATCTCCGATATTATAATCTTGACGATACTTTATAACTTGTTTCTTATCATCTTTTTCTATCTCCCAATAAGATGTTTTAATAAGTTCCTGAGCTTTATCTTCATAATACTTGATATACTCTATATACTTATTTTCCTTATCATAGTCTTTCTGATCAAATTCCGTACGCGTACTTACTCTGTCAGAAAAACTTGACCTTGGATAGACTCTATCACCATTAGGTAATGTATCTTGTGGCTTAGTTCTATCCTCTATTCGTACTTTTATACTATAGGTAGTACCTGGTTTTAATCCACTAATTTTATAAAATGACCTCGTATAGCCCTCATTAGCACCTGTTACCTGTTCTAAATAATAACTACTGTATTTAGTATTAGTATAATCAGTATCCTTGTCACCTTTTACAAATATCTCTACACCATAATTGCCTGTTGTGTGATAATCCGTAGGTACAGGCGCATCAAATCTTATTACAGCTTCTCTCTTAGGATCATAAGCGTATTTGGGATTATGATCTACTATTAGATTAATTGGTCTTTTGATAGGCGCTGTTGTCAAGGAAGCTGCTACCCAAGCAGAAGCTGCTTTGGGAAGTTCAGATTCAATTCTTATTGTACGTGCATAGTAATAATATACTTTGTTAGGTAGATTATTATTATCGATTATACTAATCTTATTGTCAGCTACATTGAATGTCTGTGTAGCTTCAATCCATGTTCGAGTATTTTTATCATAATACTTCAAAACATATTTTCCATCTTTTACATAAAGTCTCCATCCTTCTACAACTGCACCTGTAAGGAGTTGTGAATCAAATATGTCTTGTAACATCTTTCCACTGCCTAATGATTCTGGCAAGGATTTATTTTCAATACTGATCAATTCAAAACCGTACTTATCTTCTATTAGTTCAATTTCTGTAGGAAATTCCCATGAAATTTCACCTGAAATCATGCTATCATCCAAATGCTTAGCTTCCATATTTTCTGGAGCTAATGGTATTAACTCACTATCTCCTGGATTAGCTGGTATAACTGGTGATGTAGCACTTAACATGCTTGAAGGTTCTGAACGTCTTTTATCAACGATAACACTTGTATCAGATACATCGGAAATATCTAATTTAGTTACAATTCTAATATAATAATTAGTGTTAGGGTCTAAATTCAATAATTTTAATTCTTGAAATCCTGCATCTGTTGGCTGAGTACTTATGTCACTGTATAAAATATTATCAGACCTTAGATTATCTATCTCATCTGCTGTTAACTCGATATCATCTGAATAATCAGCTATTTTATATACTCCATTTTCATTTTCCCTAGCCGCATTATCCAAATCTAGTATTTTCTCTGTATCACCCTCAGTAGTCATCAGTGACTCTAGGTTTAGTATCTTTTGTTTATCCTTAGATATATATATCCTGTAATTGATGTTATTAATATTCTTATTTATAGGAGCTATCATATAATTATCATAATTCTTTATATCAACCAGTTTGAATTTTACATTAAGACCTACTCTTGGTTGTTCCTCTGAAGTAATTCTTGGCGTATAATCTAGAGTTCCAGCCATAGGTATGTCATATCTTAACATACTAAGTGAAATACTATCTGCTATAGAACGGTCACTTTGTCCTGTTCCTCCTGCAGATACATATACAGATCTCATTTTAATGAAATTAATTCCTGGGAATTCATAATCATACTCATCATCTGCTTCTTCAGATTTCGTATAAGGTGTTGTTTTATTAGTTAAATCTTTTTTAATAGGTTTTGACCAGATTGTTGGTTTGTCAGTTAATGAACTACCTTTGTATTCACCCCTGATAACAATATTTTTCACTTGAAATAGATTCTCACTAGCATTATATCCATATTGATATCCTGATATTGTTGATGGTGAAGCTTGTTCCATTCCTGAATCAACTTCCTCAACTTTGATACCTTCTACAGCCTTATATACCTTAAACACTTTTGTAATTGTGTATTGATTGCTTGGTTCTTCTATGGGTATATCATTGAATAGCATCTCGTAATACACAGCAGTATCCGTTTCTGATAACATATCTTCTAACAATTCTTTATCTGGAGCATGCCATGTTAAGTCAAATTGCACTTTAGCTGGTGTGTCAGAATCTAAGTCCTCAGGTGGAACGACAGCTAGGTTCTTAATTTCCTTGATTCTTGGTACTGGAGGTGGTACATTATTATCATTTTTCGGCACATATTCTATTGTCTGTGATCTTAGAGGAGATCCAGCAAACTGAACACCTACTTGATAATATTCTTGAGAACTTCCATTAGAAAATGGAACTGGAATATATATATTAAAGTCTGAATATTCTTGTTTGTGATAGTGTTTTAACCATATATCGTCCTCACCAAATTCTGAACTCCATGTTTTACTATGATAGATAGTATATTCTAAATCATCTGCATTGCTACCTGCATATGGCGCTATGTCTAGATATGCATCATCCATACTCGCTCTTTTTACGATATAATCCAGATATGTATAAGCATATTTATTGACAGGTTCATATTGGTTGAATTGATAATTAGGACTTTCTTCTAAGGTAATGGCTGCAGTATATACTCTACTTGCTCCTAAATTATCCCATTGTAGAAAATCCGTATTTCCATCTTTAAGTCCTGTTCTATCTTGAACTAATTCAATAGTATATGTTCCTGTCGATGAATTATAATCAAATTGTGCTGAAGTATTGTTCCCAGTAGCTATACTAGGCGGACTAATAAAATTCCCATTACTTACACCCATCGGTATTATAATATCAGTATTATCCCCATTATCTCTGATATCCTTTAATGCTAATACAGCATTAACAAGATCACCATCAGCTTTTTTTAATTGGTCTATTGTTGCAATCATATATTCTAAGCTAGTATTATTAAATACTTTTGGTCTATCAAAAGTTATTCTAAGACCTGGTTTACTACCTGGTCGTATATTAGAATTATTTGGTATTTCTATAGTCTGAAGATCTTTATTCGTATTATGAGCTGAATCCTCTACCCAATGTGTTGGTACTATCTTAAAATTATCAAATGCTCTAAGTAATTGTAATGTTTCTACTGTCATATCTGGTGTCGTTAATTTAAAAGGAACGATACACCCTTTCTGAATACCTTTTGTAAGAAAGCTCACTGTTTTTGTCTGCATATTCCATCTAAATCTAACAGGCATATTATTAATAACAAATGAAGCCCCTGGGTATTTGGAACTTGCTCCCTTTACAATGGTAAATTCTAAAGAATCCCCAACAAGTAACCCATCTGTATCTGTTATTGTTTCTAATTGAGGTACAAGTAAATCATAATTCATCATGGCAAATGATTTATTGAATTCTGTATTTGTAATACTAGTTTCTGTACCAGATGAATAATCTAATATATTATATTTAACAACCAACTGATTAACTTGGTGTTCGAATGTTACTTCTGTCTTAATCTTTTCTGTAAGATAATATTCTAATTTGTACTCACCATAATCTTCTAGATCCCAGTTAATAAATACTTCATCATCACCTGCTTTGTTACTTACTACTTGCAGTAATTCATCCATAGTATCATTTTTTTTCCATTCAAACCCTAAATCTGAAGCAGCTTTAATAATATTTGTATTAGTTAAATTTATAATAGATACAAATAAAAAAACTACTAAAGACATTGAAGTTATCCACAATGCTTTTCTTTTTCTCATCATTTATCCCCCTTATTAATGTTATTTGTTCACACTTCTGTTTTTTTCCATCACTTAGTTTTAATATATTAAAACTTAACGTTTATAGATAATTTAATCCAATCTATTTCATCAGTACATAATTATCTCTGTTTCTACAAAATAACATAAAAATCTTTTTCAATTATATATCGGCATTATCCTTATAATAATTGATAGAAACTATCAAATTAACCTACCATTTTTATTAGGAAAAATTCTCCATAAATCAGTCATATAGAAAGTATTTTTTGCAAATTATAAAAACTCCAAAGTATATTTACCTTGGAGTTTAATAATTTTTTTATTATTTCATATTAAAATCATTAATAGTATTTATTTAAGTTTAAAGAAAATACGATCTTTCTTATCCATACTTACAAATTTTTGTATAGCCAAATAATTTTCAGAATAATTATATACCCCTAAAATTATTTTACCTTCTACACTAAAAGATTCATTTTGTCCTGGATGAAGTTCTTTGTAATCTATTAAATCTTCTAGATTCCTTTTTAATGATCCATCAAATCCATAATCTGTTCCACCAATTATACAATTTCCATTTACTGCTTCAGTACCCCATATATCAGGTAGATATGATTTCAAAAAGGCATACTCATTTTTACCTTTATATGTTGCATTGCTCACATCTACTTTGAGCGTTACCATAACATAATCAATTGATGTATCATCATTTGCTTGAAAACCTAATGATGAAATCTTCTCTCTAGTTATTGGCTCTACTTTTGAAACAGTTAATTCATAATCAGCACATTTTGTCCAATCATCATAATCATATATATCACTATAAGAAATAGTTGTCCCTATTTCCACTGGATTATCCATTGAACCTGAATTTGTTGACATATTTTTTTGTGTTGATTGGTCTTGCTTTGGTTGATTTGGTTTATTTGAACCATTATCATTGTTAGCTGAAGGTAAATCAGTAGGAACTGCACCATCATTTACTGTATTACTTGCCATAATTGAAATAGTTTTTGTTTGTCCATCCCATGTTATATCTGCTCCCATCATATCTGCTATTGCTCTAACAGGAAGATAAGTAGAACCATTGATTATTACTGGATAAACATCATTACCATGACCATCTTTCAAGTTTTGTACTTGATTATTATAAGTTATTTTGATACCTTTGTTTTCTTTCCCTGATATATCTCTTATCAAGGAACTTGCTGATAAAGATGTTGATAATGTAAGAATTAGAATTACTGAAGCTAATACTCTTGCAGTTTTTTTCATAAATTACTCCTTTTTTCGGTTTATTTTGACTAATTTCTAGTATATACCATATATTACCATATGAAAATAATTCTTTCAAGAAAAATAATACCCATAGATTAAACACTTTTACAAGTGCTATATCTATGGGTATTTATTATAATTCTCATTATCTATTCATCAGAATCATCATATTTACTAACTTCAATTCTAACAACCGACCTAGCCAGCGCCGCCTTGGTTCTGATCTCATTGAGCTCAGCCTTCTCAGCCGTAAGTCTTCTTTCTGCTCTAATCTTAGCCTCTTCCGCTCTTTTTGCATCAATCTCATGGGGCCATTCAGCAGCATCTGTTAGAATTGTTACTTTTTCAGGAGTTACTTCTACAAATCCTTTGTGGATTGCAGCTTTTTCTTCTTTGGAATCATTCTTGATAATCATCATTCCACTAACCACTGGTGTAGTTAACGGTATATGATTAGCATATATTCCTATATCACCTTCACTGGTTTTGAATTCTACACGATCGACATCATCTTCATAGAATATTCGTTCTGGTGTAACAACTTGTAATAAAAATTTATTATTAGCCATCTAATCACCTACTATACTCTGCTTAAAACATCATCAATACTACCTGCCATTAAAAATGCATTTTCAGATATATTGTCATGTTTACCATCAAGAATCTCTTTAAAACCTTGTATTGTATCTTTTAACGGTACATATTTTCCTACTTTACCAGTAAAGTTCTCTGCCACGAAGAATGGCTGTGATAAGAAATATTGTATCTTTCTAGCTCTTGCAACAATAATCTTATCATTTTCTGATAATTCATCCATACCTAGAATTGCAATGATGTCTTGTAATTCTTTATATCTTTGAAGTATTTCCTGTACACGTCTTGCAACATCATAATGCTCTTCACCTACAACCATAGGTGAAAGAATTCTTGAAGTCGAATCAAGTGGATCTACTGCTGGGTAAATACCACGTTCAACAATATCACGTGATAATACTGTCTTCGCATCAAGGTGAGCAAATGTAGTTGCTGGAGCTGGGTCAGTTAAGTCATCAGCTGGTACATAAACTGCTTGAACTGATGTTATAGAACCGCTCTTAGTAGATGTGATACGTTCTTGTAATGCACCCATTTCTGTAGCAAGTGTTGGCTGATAACCAACGGCACTAGGAACACGTCCAAGTAAAGCTGATACTTCAGATCCTGCTTGTGTGAAACGGAAAATATTATCAATAAATAGTAATACGTCACGTCCACCTTCGTCACGGAAATATTCTGCCATTGTAAGACCTGTTAATCCAACACGCATTCTTGCTCCTGGTGGCTCATTCATCTGTCCAAACACCATGGTAGTCTTATCAAGAACTCCTGATTCTGCCATTTCATGGTATAAATCATTACCTTCTCTTGTTCTTTCGCCAACACCAGTGAATACAGAATATCCACCATGTTCTGTTGCAATATTACGAATTAATTCTTGGATAAGTACTGTTTTACCTACCCCTGCACCACCAAAAAGACCTACTTTACCACCTTTTTGGTAAGGACATAATAAATCAACAACTTTTATTCCTGTTTCTAATATTTCAGTTTCAGTTACTTGTTCCTCAAATTTTGGTGCTTCTCTATGAATAGGCCAGCTATGTTTTGTCTTTGGTGCTGGTTTATTATCTATTGCTTGACCTGTAACATTAAATATACGACCTAAGGTTTTTTCACCAACCGGTACTGTTATTGGCTTTCCAGTATCAATTGCTTCCATCCCTCTTGATAAACCATCAGTTGGACCCATGGCTATACATTTTACAATATTATCACCAAGATGTTGGGCAACCTCTACTATAAGGTCAGTTCCATCAACTTTTTTGATTACAATAGCATTGTAAAGAGCTGGAAGATGTCCACTAAATTTTATATCCAAAACGGCACCAATAATTTGAGTGATTTTACCTACTTTTTCTGCCATTTTATTATTTCACTCCTTTACTTAAGCGCTTCTGCACCACCAACGATTTCTGATAGTTCTTGAGTAATTGAAGCTTGTCTAGCTCTGTTATACTCAAGTGATAAGTCATCAATCATATCTGTGGCGTTATTTGTAGCTGAATCCATGGCAGTCATTCTTGCACCATGTTCACTAGCTACTGATTCTCTAAGTGCTCCAAAAATAATACTATTAATATATTTAGGAATAACTTGTTCAAGTACCTCTTCTGGTGATGGTTCATAAGTCATCATATCACTACTTTTTTCGCCTGTTCCTTTAAAATCATCTGTATCGACAGGAAGAACTTTTAGAAGTTTAGCTTCCTGAGTAAGTGCAGAAACAAAAGAAGTATACGCTATATAAACCTCATCAATGATACCTTCTGTATACATTGTTAACAGCTTTTCACCTATTAATATTGCATCTTTATAAATTGGTTGTTCTATAACATCATTATATTGTTCAACAACTTCATAATCATTTCTTTTGAAGTTATCAGCACCTCTTTTTCCTACTGCAACTATTTTGGAATCATTAGGTTCTGAGTCCTTCATTACAAGTTTAACCACACTGGAATTATATCCACCCGCTAGACCTTTATTAGATGTTATAACAATGTATCCTTTATTTTTAACTTCTCTTTCTGTTAAAAAAGGATGACTAACAGTATTACTTCGCTCTAATATGGAACCTATAGTTTCCCTCATTTTGTCAAAGAAAGGTCTTGACTCAGCAGCTTTTGTTTTAGCTTTCTGAAGTTTTGAAGTGGCAACTAATTTCATGGCCTTTGTAATCTTCTGGGTACTTTGTATACTATTTCTTCTTAACTTGATATCTCTCATGGATGCCATGGAATTACACCTCTTTACTTAGGTTTTTATATCCACTCTTAAACTCTTCAATAATTGAAGCAATTCTTCCATCCAGTTCTTCGTCTAGTCCTTTTTTACCTTTTATATCTTTTTCAAGCTTAGGATATTTTGTGTCTACAAATTCAATAAGCTTTGATTCAAAGTCTAGAATACTGGATACAGGAATATCCATTAAATATTTTTTGGTAGCAGCATATAATATTATTACTTGATGCGCTACTGACATAGGTTTGTATTGAGGTTGTTTTAGAACTTCAATGATTCTCTCCCCTTGGTCAAGTCTTGCTTTAGTCTCTTTATCCAAATCAGAACCGAATTGTGCAAATGCTGCAAGTTCTCTATA
Organism: Vallitalea sediminicola; assembly: GCF_054408565.1. NCBI lineage: Bacteria > Bacillati > Bacillota > Clostridia > Lachnospirales > Vallitaleaceae > Vallitalea > Vallitalea sediminicola. The sequence goes on along the minus strand of NZ_BTPT01000024.1, from coordinate 48,268 downwards.
TTGTGCCAACTCAACACGAATAGGTCCAGCAATCTTTTTCATAGCTTTTATTTGTGCAGCACCACCAACCCTTGATACAGATAGACCTGGGTTAATCGCAGGACGAACACCAGCATTGAATAATTCTGTTTCAAGGAAAATCTGACCATCTGTAATTGATATAACATTCGTTGGAACATATGCGGAAATATCTCCCGCTTGTGTTTCAATAATTGGCAGAGCTGTAATTGAACCTCCTCCAAACTCATCTGAAAGTTTTGCTGCTCTTTCTAGAAGTCTTGAATGAAGGTAGAATACATCACCAGGATAAGCTTCACGTCCAGGTGGTCTTCTAAGAAGTAATGACAGTGCACGATATGCAACTGCATGTTTGGACAAATCATCATAAATGATAAGTACGTCTTTACCTTTTTCCATCCATTCTTCACCAATTGTTACCCCTGCATAAGGAGCAATATATTGTAATGGAGCAAGTTCAGATGCTGTAGCTGCAACAACTGTTGAATAATCCATTGCGCCATTTTCTTCTAATGTTTTAACGATTCCTGCTACAGTTGAAGCTTTTTGTCCAATTGCAACATATATACATAATACATCTTGTCCTTTTTGATTGATGATTGTATCTATTGCTATAGCAGTCTTACCTGTTTGTCTGTCTCCAATGATTAACTCACGTTGTCCTCTTCCAATTGGAACCATTGAGTCAATCGCTTTAATACCTGTTTGTAATGGAGTATCAACTGACTTCCTAGTTATAACACCAGGTGCAACCCTCTCTACTTCACGGTATGTATCCGTATTAATTGGACCTTTTCCGTCTATTGGTTGACCTAATGCATTAACAACACGTCCAATAAGCGCATCTCCAACAGGAACTTCTGCAACTCTTCCTGTAGCTTTTACAATGTCGCCTTCACTAATATTTTTATCAGAACCCATCAAAACTGCACCAACATTGTCTTGTTCTAGGTTAAGTACCATTCCATATACTTCACCTGGAAATTCCAATAGCTCTCCAGCCATTGCTTTTTCAAGACCATGAATACGTGCAATACCATCAGCAACTTGAATAACAGTTCCAACATCACTTACTTCTAGTTCTGTTTTATATCTTTTAATTTGTTCTTTTATTACTGAACTAATTTCCTCAGGCCTTAAATTCATGGTAAGGTTCCACCGCCTTTCTGTTCATAAAGTATATTCATTTTAACCTATTTGAATAGCGTATAATTCCTTTGAAATAGCTTCAATTTTACCTTTTATGCTATTATCTATAATTCTATCACCTATTCGAATCACTAAACCACCTATTAAGTTTTCATCCACACTTGTTACTAGTATTATTTTTTTCTTTGTAGTCTCTTCAAGTCTGTTTCTAATACTATCTAACTGTTCATCAGTTAACTCCTGTGCAGATGAAACATAAGCTTTTGCATTTCCTTTTAGCGCATCAATTTCGTCAAGACAATAATTTATGATTTTCAATAAATTATTAGCCCTTCCTTTTTTTATCGCTATAACCAAAAGACCTAAAATTTCTTTTATTATTTTACCTTCAAAAATATCTTCCACCATAGCAATCTTATTTTCAACAACTACTTTTGGATGGTTCAATAATCCCATAAAATCTTTTTCTGTAAGGATTATCTCTTTAATGAATTCTAATTGTTCGCCTACAAGGTTGACTTGATTTGTTTCTACGGCAAGCTCAAACAAAGCTGTTCCATATCTTTTAGCTATCAATTCAGCCATGTTTCTTCACCAATTGAATCTAAAGTTTCTTCTAACAATTTATCGCTTACTTTTTTATCAATAGATGATGCCACAAATTTGCTTGCCAAAATTTTAGCAACTTCTATCATTTCAATTTTAATTTCATCTTTAACTTTGTCTTTTTCTCTTTCTATCTCTTTATTAGCTCTAGCCATAAGTATAACTGCTTCTTCATCAGCATTTTTAATAATTTCACGTTCTTTTAATTGAGCTTTCTTTCTAGCTTCTTCTAGAATCTTGCCAGCTTCTTTATTAATATTAGCTAATTTTTCTCTATATTCTTTTTCAAGCTCAGCAGCTTTTTGTTTTTCATCTTTAATGAAATTATATTCATTAGCTATACTGTCTTTTCTTTTCTTTAAGACTTCTCTTACTGGATTAAATAATAATTTACTTAATATAAAGAATAATAGAAGTACACTTATAACATGTAGAAGAATTGAGGCTACCATTTGAGCATCAAAGTTTATAATCCAGCTTTCTACTAAGTACATAAGCTTTTATTTCCTCCTTTCGTTAAGGAGTGAAAGGGTTAAGTTCCCTTTCACATTTTATTAGCCAATCAAACTCATATATTTTGAGATTAGTGGATTAGCAAATAAAAGAATAATTGCTACAATCAATCCATAAATACCTGTTGTCTCAGCTACTGCTGCACCTAATAACATAGTTCTTAAGATATCTGATTGAGCACCAGGTTGTCTTCCTACAGCTTCTGCACCTTTACCCGCTGCAAAACCTTGTCCGATACCAGGACCTATACCTGCTATCATTGCTAAACCTGCTCCTATTGCTGAACATGCTAAGATTAACGCTTTTCCATCGATTTGTTCCATTTTAACATCCTCCTATAATATTAATTCTCATATTATTGTTAATCAAGTTTACTTTTAATTTATTTATTTTAAAACATTAACAAATAATAATACTAATGCAATAATTAGTGCATATATACCAGTTGTTTGAGCTACTGCTTGGCCAAGTAACATCGTTCTTACAATAGGACTTTGTAACTTAGGTCTTTTCCCAACTGCTTCTGCACTTTTACCTGCAGCAAATCCTTGTCCTATTCCTGGACCAATTCCTGCTACCATAGCAAGTCCTGCGCCAATTGCACTGGCTGCTAATACTATTCCAACCCCATCGCGTGTTACCAAAGGATTAGCAAATAACATAATAATGGCTATTACTAAAGAAAATATTCCTGATGTTTCGGCTACTGCTGAACCTAATAGCATAACGATTGTAGCTGGTCTTCCACCTTCTGGGTTATTTCCCACTGCTTCAGCAGCTTTACCAGCAGCAAATCCTTGACCTATTCCTGGGCCAATCCCTGCTATCATAGCTATACCAGCACCAATTGCTGAAAAGGCTAGGATTAATGCTCTCTTATCAACATACGCCATCCAACCTATTAGCAAATCAAGTATGCCGTTCATGACCTCACCTCACTTGTTTTTATAAACTCAATATTAATATTTTGTGATTTTACATTCTATTCCATAGCACTTGATACAAAAGTCATACTCAACATAACAAATATAAATGCTTGCAATACACCTGCAAAAACATCAAAATACCCGTGTAATGCTGTTGGTACACCAATAAGTGCAAACCAAGGTAAATTATAATATAAAGTCATGATAATCGTACCACCAAGTATATTTCCGAACAAACGAAAGCTAAGTGATACTGGATTAGCAAGTTCTCCAATAATATTAAGTGGTGTCATTGGCCATAAGGGTTCTGTTAAACCTTTTGCCCATTTTCCAACACCTTTTACTCTAATTCCATAACCTTGCACCATAAAAAATGTAATTAGTGATAACGCAAACGTCACTGATGCATCAGCTGTAGGTGGTCTTAGAAATCCAAAACCTAATTTTCCATTATTGAAATTAGGACCTAGTAATAAACCTGATAAGTTACAGATCAAGATGAATATAAACATACATCCATAGAAAGAAGAGAACTTTCTACCATTTTCACCCATTGTTGATACTGTAAAATTGTCTAATAATTCAATAATCCATTCAATAACATTTTGAACACCTGCTGGAACTTTTTTTGGCTTTAATATAATTCTTCTTATGATTAATGCAATAACTATTAGAACAATTCCTATAAGCCATACATTTACCATTGATTCAGTAATCCATAGGTCAAAACCAAATATTCTTATGGTTTTAACATGATGAATACCAATATCCATTAATTAACCCTCCTTTCCATATAGGAAACGTTAAAAATCTGACTCTTCTTCTTCATCTTCCCATTCAAGGAACTGTACAGAGCCATCTTTTGGTGTAGGTTTTTCTATGTATCCTTGCCAATAAGCGGCTAATTTCACAGATACAAGTGAAATAATAACACCTACTAAATTAATTGTTGGTTCCAATGCTCCAACAACTAATACTAAAATAGTTAATAAATACCTTAAAAAATAATGAAAATTGGCATATCTCCTAGCATCATTTGGAGGTTTGCTTAATGCTTTTTTAAATGTTACTTCCATTAGTTTTAACTTAAGAATGGAAAATATTCCTCCAAGAGCCAAACCTTTACCATAAGCTAAAATATCTTTAACGAAAAACAGACCTATTACAAATGAAAGGACTACAATGATTGTGATTTTAATTGTAAGTGGAAATAATATTGATTTTTCTGAGTTCATATCAAGAGTCCTTCTTTCTCTTTTTACTACTTTTCATAGCTATGACGTATAAATTTCGAAAGGCAGTCAACATACCTAATATTGTAAATATGATTAGAAATAGTACTCCGGTACTAAGTATCCTGTCGAGAAAATTTCCAAACAAAATACAACCAATAATAGGTATTGCCATTAAAAAACCTATTTGAGTTATTAAAGATAAGCTTTTCATTATATTCGGATCAAACTTCATAAGTTCTCCCTCTTAATAAAGTATTATACGCATGATTTTATCATATGTCTACAGTAATATCTATTTTTTTACAATTTCCATCTTATTACCTATAAATTATTAAAACCTATAAAAAAACAGAAAAAGATAGACATATTAATGCATCTATTTTAAACTATTTATGATAATATCAACAATTCTACTTGATGCTTCTCCATCCCCATAAGGGTTAACAGCATTAGCCATTTTTTTATATTCATCAGCATCTTCAATTAATGATTTTGTAAATTCATAAATAGGTTTTTCTTCCGTACCAGCAAGCTTTAATGTACCAGCTTCTACACCTTCCGGTCTTTCTGTAACATTTCTAAGAACTAGGACAGGCTTGCCCATTGAAGGCACTTCTTCTTGCAATCCTCCTGAATCAGTTAAAACTAAATAGGAGTTATTTAGAAGATTATGCATGTCTTGCATTTCAAGAGGCTCTAATAAATGTACCCTTTCATGCTTTCCTAATATCCTATGTGCTACATCCCTAACTGCTGGATTAAGATGTACAGCATATACAACTTCTACATCTTCATACTCTTCCACTATTTTAAGCACTGCTTTACATATATTTTCTAGTGGTTCGCCAAGATTCTCTCTACGATGTGCAGTCATCGCTATAATTTTTTTGTTCTTGTAATCTAAGTGATTAAGTAAATCATTCTGAAATTTATAATCATCCTTTATTGTAGTATTAAGGGCATCAATAACTGTATTTCCTGTTACAAAGATGTTCTCTTCTGATACATTTTCTTTTAATAAATGCTCCTTAGCCGTATTAGTAGGTGCAAAATGCAAATCAGCCAAGCATCCTGTAAGTTTCCTATTCATTTCTTCAGGGAACGGTTCATATTTATTATATGTTCTAAGTCCTGCCTCTACATGACCAACTTTTACCTTATTGTAAAATGCAGCCAATGAACCTATAAAAGTTGTTGTTGTATCACCATGAACAAGTACTATATCAGGCTTTACTTCTCCAATAATATTGTTTAGTCCCTCTAGCGCTCTTGTTGTAATTTGTGCAAGTGTTTGTCTTTCTTTCATAATATTAAGATCATAATCTGGTTCTAAGCTAAATACTTTAAGTACTTGGTCTAACATTTCTCTATGCTGAGCTGTTACACATACAATACTCTCTGTATATTCACTTTTTTCTAGAGCTTTAACAACAGGACACATTTTTATAGCTTCTGGTCTTGTTCCAAAAATACTCATGACTTTTATCTTTGACATTGGTACTTTTCCTCCTATATATAATCTAAGTTTTCCAATTATCTTATTACAGTAATCTAATCCTTTTTAGCGTTTCATTTTATATTATACATCCATTTTACACCTCTTGCAAAATATTTTATACATTTTTTATTTAATTATTCCCACTATTCAAATTAAAATTTAACTCATAAAATATTTTTATATAATTATATTTTTTTAATTAATTGTTTAATCAAAAAAATTTATTTTAATAACTGATTTTTTTAAAATAATATTTGTTACCTTGATAAGTATATGCTATAATCAATCTTATACTCAATTATGTTAAATAATTTATAGGAGTGATTATATATTATGAATAAAATTATTAGTAAGCTAAACATTACACAAAATGTAACTTTAATTACCTTAGCTAATATACCTATTAATAATAAAAGCATTGCTGCAATATTCACTTCTTTGGCTGAAGCTGATATTAACGTGGATATGATTAGCCAAACATCACCTTTAAAAGGAAAAATAAATATCTCATTTACTCTACAAAATGACGTATTATTTAATGCTATACAAACACTTAAATCATATAAAAAAGATATTCCTAATCTACGTATTGATGTTAATTCCAATAATACTAAACTTTCACTGTATGATGATGATATGAAATACCATCCTGGAATTGCAGCAAAAACCATGTCCATCCTTTCAGACGCAAATATTGATATTAAAATGATAACAACATCTGAAATAGATATTTCTTATCTCATATATGCATCTGATGAAGAGAAGGCTATCTTATCACTTAAAAATATAATAAAAGATTAAAATTCAGAAGCTATCTCTTTACTACTTTTTACTTTGAGATAGCTTTTTTAAAATCTATTTTTAGTTATTTTCAAGCCATTTAGTTTTACTTTCAATCAGCTTACTAAATTCGTCAGGTACGGTTTCGCCTCTCTCATTTAAAAGATTAACTAATAATTTCATATCCTTTAATGTTAATTCTCTGTAATCAGTTAATCCATATTCACCATTTTGCTTTATACAATACCAAAAATCATTATTTTCCTTTATCCAATTTTTATATGTATCAATTATTGCTTGCTGCATCTTGTCTGCTAATATTATGTATTCATTATCACAATTATAATATTTATCATATAGATATATTGCATTAATTTCTGATAAAAGATGGTTAAGTGAGCAATGTGTTTCAGATTTCTTTTCGTTTCTGTTTTTATAATCAGGTATAAATAAACCATTATTCTCTGTTTCCCAATTATTATCATAGGCATACTCTATAAAAAACGAAAAGTAATTATCTATAATCTCATTTAATTTAGACTCATCTAATATTTGGTCCCAATAAATTAATGCCATGATTGTATCTGTATTAAATCTTGTATCATAAAATTCATAATCGATATCATAATCTTCATACAACCATGTAGACCTTGGTAAACTAGGTATGTAATAATCATCATTAAATTTATCTATGTAATCATATAATAAACTAGTTCCAATTAATCTAAATAAATTATTGTCTTTAATATTTTCATACATTATTATCAATGGAAATCCAGATGGGTAATTCCACTTAGAATTACTACCATATGGTATATAATTATTAGCAATATTATAATAGATACCATCACTTCTAAAAATCTTTTTATTAAATAAATCTAATCTTCTTACTAAATCAAGAGTATCATTGTCTTGAAAATCAACTAGTTGATTAGTTGATATTATAGCCTCTAAATTAGTCTCCATATTATATTTAATATCAAGTTTTATATTAGTATTAAACCTATTCGTATTGTTAATCTTCCAGCCATTACTATAATGTGCAACATCTATTACAGAACATCCTAGTTCCTTAACATAATAGGGGCTACCTAATCTAATACTATAATTATTACCGTCAAGGTATAATTGACTTTCTTTATTTATATTTACTAAGTCATCATTCTTATTATTGAATTCAAGTAATACATTGTTATTATACATAGCTTCTGTAATAGTATTTATTTTTAATTTACCTTTAAATTTAACGTCTAAAGAAAATTCCTTTGACGTTGTAGTAGCTTTCAAGAACAGAATATTATCTTTGCCAATTTTTTTATTAACAATAACTACTGAACCAATTTTTTCTTTTTTATCATATATAGAAAAATTATATTCTTTTTTAAATAACTGAGTATATTCAACTAAATACTTCTCCTCAGTTTTTATAACAAAATTATCTAATGATTTTATACATAAATCTAAATCTTCATTAATGGAAATATGTATCTTGTTAGAATTATCATTCTTAAAAAACAGTAATAACATTCCTATCATTGCCATTATAACTAATAGTACTATTTTTTTCATTGATTTTCCTCACATTAGCATAATAAATCTCATTTTTTAATTTACTATTATAATATACCTATTTTCACTTTGTCTTAATTTTTCTAGCTATAAAATCAAATAACCAAACTACAAGGATTAATCCAATAATTATAAGTGCGAACATTACATCGTTCATAGCTATCAGAATCCCAGCTATACCGAATCCTCCACTTATTCCATACAAAGTTAAAACTGCTCGTTTATGACTGTAACCTCTATCAACCAATCTATGATGTAAATGTCCTCTATCGGCTTGCATAACAGGTTTACCATTAGCTATTCTTCTAAGTATCGCGAAAAAAGTATCAAATATAGGTAATCCCAATATTAACACAGCTACAATAATTGTTATGGCTGTATAACTTTTAATACGTCCTTGAATAGAAATCACTGATAAAGTGAACCCTAAAAACGTTGATCCTGTATCACCCATATAAATAGTGGCTGGATTAAAATTATGTGGTAAAAATCCTAAGCACGAACCGGCAAGTGCCGCTGTCAATAATACAGCAGTCGGTTCTCCATTCAATATAGATATAAACATCAAACAAAGTGCTGCTATTGACGATACACCTGTAGCTAATCCATCTAGCCCATCTATTAGATTAACAGCATTAGTTACTCCAATTATCCAAACAATTGTTATAACGTTGCTAAAAGAACCCAAAAGAATGACACCTCCAGGTGCCCATGGCCAACTTACAGCTTGGATAGTAGTACCTGTAATTATCACAATTAATGCAGCTAAAATCTGAAAAAACAATTTTAACTTAGCTGGTAAATCATAGATATCATCTAACAATCCTACAACTGTTATAACAATACCTCCTATAATTAAACCTAATAAATGTTTTAACTCTAAATCATCGATTGAAGGTGCAATTAAAGCTACTGTAATCAAAAAACCCAATACAATAGAAATTCCACCTGCTAAAGGCATTGGTTTTGTATTCATCCCTCTAGCTTTGGGCATATCAATAGCACCAACTCTATAAGCAAATTTTCTGCTAAGTGGTGTAGTAGAACATGCTATAACAAAGGCAATAGCAAAAGCAATTATATAAATAAAATTACTATTAATACCTTTTAAAAAATCAAACATTTTTCTTCCATCTCCCCTTAAAAAGCTTATTCATATTTATCTACAATAATGCTTGCTTCTTTTAATAGCTCCATGGAGAGTTCATCTGGATAAGATCCTTTGAAAACTACCCTTTTCAAACCAGCATTTATAATTAGCTTTGAACATATTACACATGGTTGATCTGTAACATATATAGTACCACCATCAATTGATACTCCATGCATGGCAGCTTGTACTATTGCATTTTGTTCAGCATGAGATGCTCTACAAAGCTCATGTCTTTGCCCCGATGGGATATTCATTTGTTGTCTTAAACATCCAACTTCTGCACAATGCTTACAACCCGATGGTGCTCCATTATACCCTGTTGTCAGTATTCTTCTATCTTTAACAATTACCGCACCTACTTTTCTTCTTAAGCAAGTAGATCTGCCTTTAATAATCTCTACAATATCCATGAAGTACTCGTCCCACGATGGTCTCATAATATTTTCCCCCGATACATTAATCTATTTCTATTTTATTAATTCTTTTAATATGTCTTTCATCATTTGAAAATTCAGTATTTAAAAATATATTAACAATCATTAAGGCTAACTCTATTCCAACAATCCTTCCTCCAAGAGCTAAGACATTAGCATCATTGTGCTCTCTCGTAGCTTTAGCAGAAAAACAATCATGACATAGAGCTGCTCTAATACCTTTGACTTTATTTGCAGCTATTGATATGCCAATACCTGTCCCGCAAATAAGTATTCCCTTATCACTCTCTTTATTAACTACTGCTTTACAAACTTTTTTTGCAAAATCAGGATAATCAACTGAATTCTGATCATAACATCCATAATCTTTAAATTCTATTTTATTAGTTTCTAAATATTTAATCACTTCTTGTTTTAATTCAAAACCACCGTGATCACTACCAATTGCTATCATAATATTTCCTCCATATTTTTTATTTTACTAACTAATTTATCAATTAAAACACTAATATCTTCAGCACATTTTAAATAAATATCTTTTCCATTACCATATGGATCAGTTATATCTCCAACTTCATCCAAATACTCTTTTAACGTCAAAATGTTTTCTTTAATACTAGGATAAGTCATGTGTAGGTATGCTTTATGTCTACAAGTCATAGTAAGCACCAAAGTTTCTCTATCCACTTCATCTTCACTAAATACAGTAGCAACATGCTTAATTACTTCTGGATAATGCTCTTTTACCGCTTCAACTGTATATTTACTAGCAGGTGAAGGAAATGTCACAAGTATCCCTCTAGATGAAACTTCAATGTCAATATTATTATCACTAAAATTTTTATTAGCTAAAGCTTCAGCCATAGGACTCCTACAAGTGTTCCCAGTACATACAAATATAATTTTTTTCATAGCATCACCTTTTTTTGACTAATCAACATTAATAATTTTATTACCAGCTGCTTTTAAAAGTCTATTCATAGTCGCTGTACCAATGTCTTTTTTAGAAAAAGCTTCACAATATATTGTTTCAACATTCATTTCATCAAATTCTCTTAATACTCTAAATAAGTTAGATGCTATTTCTTCTGGTTTATTTTTATCCCCGATAATTATAGTGTTCTTACAATTGAAATAAGCTTTTGTTTGTTCAGTAGCTATAACACCTATTTTTTTATCCTCTTGTTTTTCTATTCCAACTAATTCATTAATGCGGGATACAACTTTATCACTTTCCCCCTTGAATACAATTAGATCTGCATTTGGAGCATAATGTCTATACTTCATTCCAGGTGATTTCGGTATCAACTTCTTTCCTGACAACTTAATTGCAGGATCAACACTAACTGAACCTATCACTTGTTCAAGCATTTCCTTGGTTATTCCACCAGGTCTAAGTATTGTAGGAATAGTACCAGATACATCCACTACTGTAGATTCAAGACCAATCTCTGAGAAACCTCCATCAACAATCATATCAACTTTACCACTTAAATCATTAATTACGTGTTTTGCCATAGTTGGACTTGGTTTACCAGACACATTAGCACTTGGAGCAGCAATAGGTAGATTCGAAGCTTCAATTATACTTCGTGCGATTTTATGAGATGGCATTCTTATAGCTACGGTTGAAAGTCCTCCTGTTATATTATCTGGAATGATATCCTTCTTTTCAAATATCAGGGTTAAAGGACCTGGCCAAAATTTACCCATTAATTTTTGTGCTGTCATACCAATGTTTCCAACATATTTACTAACATCTTCTTTGTTAGCTACATGAACAATCAATGGATTATCAGAAGGTCTCCCTTTTGCTATATATATTTTTTTTACTGCATTGACATCTAACGAGTTAGCACCAATTCCATATACAGTTTCAGTAGGAAATGCCACTAAACCGCCATTTTGCAAAATATTTGCTGCCTCTACAATTATATTATTATCAATATTATTACTGTCTACTCTACGAATTATTGTCTCCATATAAATGTCTCCATAAATGATTTATTATTTTCCTAACCATTATACCATATATTTATCAAATTAAAAGTGCAACCTAATTATTGCTTCCATTCATTATTCCATGAATTCAATTATCTCACTCTCTTTATTTTCTCTCATCATATAAATAATCCTTAATCCCATTACGGTCAATAGAACTCCAGTAACAATAAAAGTAACTAAGTGGTTATATCCTATATTTTTCCCTTGTATATTTGAGATAATCGTACTTAAAGAATTAATCACAATATGTAATATAATAGAACTATATAAACTACCTGTCCAAATAACCACATAACCTAAAATTATACCTATCAAAAATGCATATGTACCTTGTACTAAGTTCATATGGCTTATACCGAAAAACAGAGCTTGTATCATTACTGCTCCAAAAACACCAAATCCATTTCTTAATTTGTTCAATACAATTCCTCTATATAATAATTCTTCAAAAAAAGGAGCTAATATCCCTACACCTATCAGCGTAATATAAAAATCATTATTAGAGATACTTGCCATTAATTCTTCGTATTCAGGAACTAACTCATTTATATTAATTAATGTCAATATTCCATCTATAGCTATATTGATACCTATCCCACAGATGATACATATAAGTATAGTCTTTAATGAAAGCTTTTTATTCAAATTGGTTTCATTAACAAAATTTTTCTTACTAATTAAATATATCAATAAAAATACACCCAAAGTAACAACCCATGCAATTATAGTGATTAGCAAAGAGTGAGTAACAAAAAAGCTATATACATCTTCTTGATTAGTTTTATACATATTAAGCTTTACAGTAAAATAAATACCCGCAACTACAACTGCTAATACCTGTATTAATTTAGATATAATCACAAAAATCACACTATTTCCAAAAGCTCTAAATTTATTCATATAACGCACTCCTTATAATAAATTAAAAAGCTGTCTTAAAATACATAATTAAGGCACTTAATTACCATTAAATGTGTTTTAAGACAGCCCCAGAATCTATTTTTCTTCTAAAAATTTCATAATACCAATGTATATAGCCCATGCAATTTTATCTTGATATATATCATCAGTTAATAACTCCGCCTCTGCATAATTAGACAAAAAACCACATTCAACTATAACACCTGGAATATTAGTTTGTTTTAATATAAAATACGAATTACTGTCTTTTACTTGTCTCTTGTTTTCAATATCCACAAAAGTTTTAATCTCTTGTTGTATGCACTGGGCCAATTTTTTCCCATCGTCAGAGGAAGCATAGTAAAAAACTTGTGCTCCTTTATATTTTTCTTGGGAGAAGCTATTTTGATGTATACTAACCAGCATATTTCCCCCACTTGAATTAATTATCTCTTTTCGTTTATTCATATCCTCTCTTTTTTTATTATTGCTCGATTCGTTGTATAAACCGCCATCATCTTCTCTTGTCATCACAACGTGTACTCTACTATATTCCAAGTATTCTTTTAATTTTATGGCAATAGATAAGTTAATATCTTTCTCTAATTCACCATTAACACCAACTTTACCAGGGTCAAAACCTCCGTGCCCTGCATCAACAACAACAACATGTTTATCATCCACACTTGAAAAAACATTAATTACCTTATTAGCATATAATATTGTTGCTACTAAAAATATTAATATTATTAAAGACACTACCCACATCAGAACATGAGTTTTTTTAATAATTATTATCATATATCCACCAAAGGGTTTTTATAAATATATTAATTAAGACATACCTATTATGCATATATGAAATATTTTCCACCTATTTCTTCAAATAATCACGTAAGACATCCCATATTTCATCTTTTTCTAATCCTATTTTCCACCCTGCAACACCAGCTATATCATTATCTATCACTAATTTAACTTTTTCTTCAATTGAACGTTCCTCTTCTAACCAAATCTTATAGACTTTATTTTCCTTTTTATAATCACCATAGTATTGCTTTACTTCATCATTCCATACTATTTCTGCATCATTATCATCAAGTATTTTTTTAGCCCTATCCATACTATATGCTTTGGAAGATACATTTACTAAGCCGTCCACTTCTTCTTCAGTCCATAAACGAGTATAATAAGGTAATCCTAAAACAACTTTTTCTTTCTGAACTTCTTTTAGTGTATTCACAATACCTCTCTCAACAAAACCTATTGAAGCTACAGATCCACTTTCAGGTGATGTTGACCAATGTTCATCATATCCCATGATAATTACATAATCAACAACTTTGCCTATTTCTGTTCTATTATAATGAGCAGTCCAAGCTGAAGGTACATAAGTATCTACGGAAACTACTAAGTCTTGAGCCTTAAGATAAGGCGTTAATTCTCTGATAAATTGAACAAAATATATGCCGTCTTCTTTTGCAACATTTTCAAAATCTATATTTATACCATCTAAATCATATATAGAAGTCAATGCTAATATTTGTTTTATGACTTTTTCTCTTTTTTCTGTACTACTTAATACATCATGAGTAATTTTTTTATCAAATCTATTACTAAATAATGCCCATACTTGATATCCTTTTGATTTTGCATATTGCACATAATCACTACTAGCGATATTACTTATATCTCCATCTGAATTTTTTATTGAAAACCAAGTCGGTGATATTACATCAAGTCCTTTGACATCTTCTAATACCTCTTTAATTTTACTATTAGCAGCTGTTCTTGTTACTTGGTGCCAAGCAAGATTAATAAGTCCATCAATATTCTTTTTGTTGTTATATTGTGGTTCGTCTTCTTTTTTTACTATATTTGGATAGATATCTTTTATTACCCCTAAATCAGTTCTTTTCATGTAACCTACTAACCCGCTTTCGCTTCTCACTTTTACCCATTCATCAAGTTGTTCGTATATTCTTAATTCATCATTCATAGCTAGTTTTTCTACAACTTTACTTTTTTCGTTTGTATCCAATCTTATATAGGATTTTTTCTTTACCACATTAGATGTTTTATATTTATTACTTAGATAATCGAATATCAGTATTTTTAGGTCTTTATTAAGTTCAAATTCTATATCAGAGAATTCTAGAATGAAATCCATAGGTATATAAGCCATATCAGTTTCGAATGTCATTATTGGCATGTCTAATTTCAGTGGCTCACTGTTAACAAAATATGTAAGCTCATCATTTTTCATTCTTATTACTTTATTACTAGTTGTATAAGTTAATGTTTTTTCATTTTCATCCCAATGATAATAAGGATCTATATATTTATTAACTAAATCCACTGGTAGATATATTTTCTCCTCTACCAATTTGGGCGAATAATTTATTTTTACATTTTCATCTTCAATTATAACTGACATATTTCCTCTTTGGTAATTTGGTAATATTTCTCTTATGTTTGCTTGTTCAAAATTAGGTAGCATATCAATTATGTAATGATAAGCAAAAAACCCCCCTAAGAACAAAAGTAAAGAAATCATTACAATTTTCATTGCTTTTTTCATTAATTATCACTCCTTGAAGGTATTATATCACAAACTTCTCGTTCATTTAACAGTTGTCGACAAATTAAATTGTTAACAAATTGTGACTAGGAATGCAAAGATATCATTTGTATATTTATATTGTTTTAGAAATCATAGATACTAGAATAATATTTAGATGATTTTAAATAAATGAATAGACTATTTTAAACTTACGACAAGAATTGTAATATAAAATGAATCACCTAATTACTTTTTTTACAGAAGATGATTCATTTATATTTAAAATTGGAAATAGCTTTATTACTCCGTTCGCTATGGCAAACTTCTTAAATGTTTTTTATTGATTTTATCTTATTTATATTCACTAGTGAATCATCTATTACTAGTGTTATGTCATAATATTCAAGTACAATATTATCTATATCAATTAAAATACTAAACAAATGATTACCTAATGTTTCAGCCACATCAACGTTTAATTAACACTTCTTTTTCATATACTTTAACTTCTTGTAACCATTCCAGTCCTGTAGGATTTCCATTTGTATAACAATAATAATCCCAAACAGCTTGCCATGGATATGATTTCAATTCCTCAAGTATAACAAGCCGTGTAGTGAAATCAAAATTTCTTTCAGCTTCAACTATTGTTTTCGTAGGTTCTAGCAATGCAATCATTAATGCCTTCATCATATTCCTCGTACCAATTGTCCATGCTGCTATTCGATTAATACTTGCATCAAAAAAATCAAGTCCAATGTGTACTCTATCAAGAAGATTATTTCTGACAATCTCAGCAGCTATCGCTAGTAACTCTTCATCCAAAATAACCACATGATCACTATCCCAACGTACAGATCTACTCACATGTAATAGAATTTCATTTGTAAATAAAGATAGGGAAGAAATTTTATTAGATACTGTCTCTGTTGGATGAAAATGCCCTGCATCCAAACATATAAGTGTATCATTTTTTATGGCATACCCCATGTAGAATTCATGAGAACCAACTACATAACTTTCTGATCCTATTCCAAAGAGTTTACTTTCCAATGCATCTAAATGAAAGGCTGGATCTATTTTTTCTTGTAATATTTCATCTAAAGAGTTCTTTAGCCTTTGTCGTGGACCTAATCTATCTACTGGGATATCTTTAAATCCATCTGGGATCCATATATTCATAATGGAAGGTGTACCTAATTCTTTTCCGAAGTATTCACTAATTCTTCTTGATCTCTTAACATGCTCAATCCAAAAATCTCTAATTTTCTTATTAGGGTGAGAAAGTGTCAATCCGTCATTGGCATATGGATGAGAAAATAATGTAGGGTTAAAATCAAGTCCAATTTTATTCTTTTTAGCCCATTTTACCCATTTTTTGAAATGCTTAGGTTCAATTTCATTACGATCGACTTTTTCACCATTTGTCTCTAAATAAATAGCATGAAGATTAAGCTTCTTTTCCCCTGGAATAAGGCTAAATACCTCTTCAAGATCAGCTCTAAGTTCATCAGGTGTTCTTGCCTTTCCTATATAATTACCTGTGGATTGTATGCCACCGCTTAAATCCCTATCAGTATTTTCAAATCCTCTTACATCATCACCTTGCCAACAATGTATAGATATAGGTATTTCATTCAACTTTTTCAAAACTTTTTCAGTATCAATACCTAAATCTTCATATTGTTCTCTAGCTAATTCATATGTTTTTATTATACTTTCTTTCTTCATCTTTCGTCCTCCAATTACCAAATATTTTTTATTACAACTATTTTTTATTTACATATACCTATATAAACATCTACTATAGAAGTTTTTGAAATTCATTCCATTTATCTTCAACATTTTTTTGTAGATCAGGACTAAATTTTTTAATATTAAAGGAGCAGTTAATAAGCTTTCTAGCTTCAGTTAAATTATCTATTTCTCCCAAAGTTATATATTGAACCATAATATTTCCAATGGCTGTTGCTTCAATAGGACCTGCAAAAACATCACATTCTGTATAATCAGCACACAATTGATTAAGATAATCATTTTGTGACCCTCCACCAACGATGTGTACTTTATTAATTGTTCTACCACTAATTTTTCTTAACTGAATAAGTACTTGCTTATACTGAAGGGCTAAGCTTTCAAATATACATCTGGCTAATTCACCAGGAGTAGTAGGTATAGTTTGATTAGTCTCTCTACAATAGGTTTTAATTTCTTCAATCATATTCACTGGATTTAAGAATCTACTATTATTAGGATTAATAAGTGATATGATTTTAGCTTTTTCAGCCAATGATGCTAATTCTGAAAAGCTATATGCATACTTTAATAGACGTTTCACCTCTTGTATTAGCCATAATCCCATAACGTTTTTTAACACTCTAATTTTGTTATAGGCTCCACCTTCATTTGTAAAATTACATACCATTGCTTCCTTTGAACAAATTGGTGTATCATTTTCAATTCCCATCAATGACCATGTACCAGAACTAATATAGGCAAATTGGTTATCTGTAGCTGGAACGGATACTACTGCTGACCCTGTATCATGAGTTGCAGGAACAATGACTTTTAGTTTATTTATTCCCACTTCATTTTCAATCTCTTTAGATAGATATCCTAGAATTGTACCAGGTTGAATCATAATAGGAAAATAAAATGACTTTAACCCTACTAAATGGAGCAATTCCTTATCCCACAAATTTTGGTTAATATTATACATCTGTGTAGTTGTTGCATTAGTATATTCATTAGCTGCTTTATTACTTAGTAAATAATTAAGGTAATCAGGTATCATTAATATTGATGATACTTCATCTCTTATATTTTTATTTAATTTTAGATGTTCATATAATTGATAAATTGTGTTAAACTGCAAAAATTGAATCCCAGTTTTTTCGTATATCTTTTCTTTTGAATAACTCTTTATAATCTCATTCATTGTATTATCTGTGCGATTATCTCTATAAGCATATACAGGACCTAGCTTTTTCCCATTCTTATCTAATAAAACATAGTCAACTGCCCATGTATCAACACCTATACTTTCTGCTTCTAATTTTAAACAACCGAATTTCTTTAATCCTGTAAGTATTTCAGAAAATAGATGATCCACATCCCATAAATAGCTGTTATTTTCTTTGTACATCTGGTTTTTGAAACGGTAAATTTCTTTAATCCTTATTCTATCTTCTGATAAAATGCCTAGAATAAGTCTACCACTTGAGGCACCAATATCCACTGCTAAACATGTCTTTCCCATAAGCACAACTCCTTATTCATCAATATGTTAATTATATCAATTATTATAGATAAAGCATTGTCTTTTAAAGTGTATATACCTAACAAAAACAGATATATTTTAAAATATCCACAACCATCTATGTTTGCTGACTCCATCATTTCTTTAGGAATGGTATTCAATGATGTCATTATAATTAGAGTCGAAACAGGTACACACCCCACTAGATAATGAGCTATTAATCCAAATTTTGTACAGTATCAATGGCAATTCGATTATAGTGATATAGCTGGACATATGATTCTGAGTATAATACCTATACCTTTTGATTTACCTTTAGCTCATGTAGCTTATGGTAATTTTAGAAGTGAAAGTGGTTCATGATTTTCATATGATTTATTTGTTCCTGCTGATACAGATGAAATAAGAGAAACTTGTGAGCTTAATATAAGCTCTGTCCTAAAACAACTTATTCTATTCTTTTCTATTCCTATATTCATCAGGCGTTATTCCCAAATAAGCTTTAAATTGCTTATAAAAATAACTAATATTTGAATAACCTACTTCATTTACAATGTCTGAAACAGAAAGATTAGTGTTTTTTAATAAATATTCCGCTTGCTGAAATCTTTTTTCCTTTATTAAAGTTTTATAGCTCTTTCCCGTTATTTTCTTTATTATTTTTCCCATATAATCAGGATTAAAATTAAAATACTTTGCTATATCTTTAATATTATTTTTTTTGTAATTATCATTTATATAATTCATAATATCAAGTAAAATACTTTTTTCTACTCTATGAGCAAAATCATTATTGAATTGTTTTTTATAATGACGTAACAATTCATTAAAAAGCAAATTCATAAACGCTCTAATAGCTATTTCCGTCCCCACTTTGGGTTCATAATATTCATATAATATATTTTCAATTATGTCTTTAATTTTATTATTATTGGAAGTTTGAAAATGAAGATATTGTTTAAATTTTTTCTTTTCGTATAAAGCCTTTACTATAAAATCAGAAATTATATCATTATAGGCTATTTGACTAAGAAATATCCAATCAAAAAATTCTTTTTTTATAAGAATATTGATGGCAATATCATGTTCATATGCTATATCAATGCTATGCTCCACATTCATATCTAATATTATAATCTCACCTTGTTTAATAATCACTTTGTCATCTTCAATTTTTTGTCTTATCTTACCAGAATAAACAAAGATCAATTCTAAATAATCATGTTTGTGCTTATAAAACTTTATAAACCTATCATGTTTATGTATCGCCAATAATTGAGTACCCATTATAAGTTTATCACTATTAATAATCCATTTACTATCATTATTATTCTTTGAAAAAAAATGCTTAAGTTGGAGCTTATATTCTGATTGATATTTGTTTTTCAATAAATTTTGTAACTGTAATTCAAATTCATTTAGATTTCTTAATTTATTATGTAGTTCTTCCTTATTCATAATAGAATCTCCTTAAATACACTAACCTTATATTTAAAAGAAATACCTTTTACTGTACTTCTTCATCCCTTGAAAAAACATTTATCACAATATCGACTTTTTAGCATTCCATGTTGTATTAGGAGAAAGATTCCTATTAGGATAAATATATCACCCACACTAATGATTTTTGGTAGGGGATAGGGTTTTAGTATTGGGATTATGTCAGATAGTATGTATGCTTTAGTTGTATTAGTACCAAGTATGTGTCCCATATCAAATGAGGCATTAACTCCTTGTGGTAAAAACACAGGCATTTGTCCTTTGTTCAATGCGATAGGAATTAAATTAAGAATTGTACCTATAGATAATAGGTTCATAGATAGTAATCTATGGTTTATTACAAGTGGTATTAAGAGTAAGATGTAGGATAATATATGCATTATGTAGAAAGCAGTTGTATTAATATTAATACTATTTCCTAGGCGAATAGCTATTATTTGGAGTAGTTGACTTGCAATTATCAAATACCATGCTTTGATTTCTATATTTTCAAAGTTAATTAGTCGTCCTTTTCTTAAATATCCAACTATAATAGATAAAACAATACCTTCAATTATCATATTCTCACCTTTTTATCATTCATACATGACTTTAATAAATTCATCAACTAATATAGGATTAAACTGGGTACCTTTGTTTACTTTTAATTCATCTAGTGCTTCTAGTGAAGCCATAGCTCTTTTATATGGTCTATCTGTTGTCATTGCATCAAAGCTGTCAGCTATAGCTAAAATAGCTGATTCTATAGGAATATCAGCACCTTTAAGGGCATCTGGATAGCCCGTACCATCATGTTTTTCATGATGATATCTGATAATATTTGATATCTCTTTTAATGAGTCTACATTACTAAGTATTCTTGCACCCATGACCGGATGTTCTTTAATAATCTCATATTCTTCCCTTGTCAGTTTACCTTTTTTATTAAGAATGAAATCAGGTATTCCTATTTTCCCAATATCATGAAGAAGTGCGGCTGTTCGAATCATTTCCACTTCTTTTTTCTTCATACCTGATGCTTTTGCAAGTTTTACAGCATACTCTTGAACACGTGTTGCATGCCCTCCTGTGTAAGCATCTTTTACTTCCAAAGCGTCATTTAATGCATGTATCGTTTCCATTGCCATTGATTGGGATTCAAAATATAATTTAAATGAATACCTTGCAACTAGAAGTGGAGCAAAGAACAAGACAACTACACCTTTACCATATCTCATATCCGCTAGAGCCATTATTATACCTAGAGCACCAATACCCAATAAGCTTGGAACAATACCTTTTAAATTATTTACAAATGTTTCTAATATATTTTTTTCATGCATAAGATTTATCATAATCGCTACTAAGAATGAATTTAAAATTTCACAGATTAGTATTATTATAAGTACTATTGGAACTAATTCTGATAAAGTATTTAGAGTTCCTTTTGTATATCCAAGTATACCATATAATATTTCCCCGGCAATACCAATAACAACAACTACTTGAGAAATATTAAATATTGTTCTTGAAATCTGCGTATTAAAAATATGCCTTCTTTCTCCTTCAATAACAGGCATTCTAAAAACAAATCCTATACCTGCAACTATCGCTCCAGTAGTAGGACCGCATATAATCATAGCTGTAACAGTAACTGCAAGTCCAACAGAAACAGCTACCCCAGAAGGAAAAGATATTAAAAAAGTTTCAGTTACTGTAGCCAATAATCCCCAAAAGAATATATCTTCTACTGAACTTATTTCATACTTATTATAAAGGAAATATAAAACAGTTATAGCTAATATACTCATAAAAATAATATACATCAGCATACCTTTTTTATTATTCATTCTTATACCCCCATATATATAAAAAGTCGACTAACCAATCATATATATTCTACCAAACGCTAATCCAAGCACCTGCTGATAAAACTAATGATAATAAGCTAACTAAAGCTACAATAATTTTTTTCATTGAATATAGCCTCCTTGTTTCTCATCTCTGCTAATCCGCTATAATAGCAGGCTATATTCCTCTCCGCTAATCTCTATCTACTGAAAAAACTATAATAATTTTAGATTAGTCGACCTCTCATAACTAAAGTGTCAGCTGTAAAATGTGTCTATTTATAGAATCCATAGTTGCCCTTGCAAGAGCTTCTTTGGAATCATTACCAATCTTGGCCGAACCTGTATAGATTTCTTCTCTTCCTTTTAGTTGAGATGAGATACTAACAACCATAACTTCTACGTTAGATAAACTTACTCTTCTAGCATCTTCAAATACAAATACATCTTCTAACTGACAGAATTTCTCAACTGCTCTTAAAACTGTATTACCGAGTATTCTATTAATATTACTTAATGTATTTATACCTGACATACTACTTTCATATGTATGTCCACATTTTTCTAACACTACTCTTACTTCAACGTTAGAACCATTGTTATTGTATTCTATACTTTTAATCTTTAGTCTAGGATCTGACTCCTGCTGTACTACATCGCCTTTAATTTGGGCAATGCTCACTTTTTTATAATCAATGGATATGTCAAACTCAGATATAAGAATTGCTTCTATGTCTCTTAAGATTTGTTTAGGATTTCTTCTTAAATCGGATACTATATGAATCTCTTCAATACTTTCATTTTCATCAATAACTACCTTACAACCTTGCACCGACCTAATTTTCTTTAGGTAGTTTTCCATCTTTTCAATATTCATTATGATATTAGCCCCCTCTCCAATCATTTATTGAATCTCTTTAAATTATATAGTATAAAACTAATAATTTCAATAAATATACGATTTTTTAGGATAAATATACCATCACGAGATATTTTATTTCAATTTATATAGTTGTTCGTTCATTCATAACGCTCCTATATCGAACATATTAGATATAATTCTTAAGATATCCCCTTCTTCTATATCTTCAACATCTAGCTTATTATCTAAAATATCTTCTATTGATATTTCACTTACTTCATTATAATTTTCAATACAGTTAATTGATAATATTCTATAATCATTATTCTCTAAAATAATTTCAATTTTTTTCACATAATCTCTATTATCTATATATGTATTAATATTAATTCTAAATTCTTCTTCAGTTAATGTATTTAATAATTTCTTATCAATAAAATCATTTTTTGCTTTAGTGGTAATTACCTTATTAATATCTTCATTATTTATATTGATGGTAATTTTATTTGTCATAATTTTTTTGCTACTACCATTTATTGTTATTGGTTTCATTCCTTCATCGATAATGATATCATGCAAACCATCAAGTGTTTGTTCTACCCTATTAATATCTAATTTATTGTTTATTTCTTCACTAAACAAATCATAATAATAACTATTTTCTTCTACTATTGGGGCAAAAACTATCCTATTATTTATTTTATAGATATCTCCTAACTCTTTATCTATTCCAAGGTTGTTTGCATTTATACTGATGTTTAGCCTAATCCTATTATCTGCATTACTGACTATTCCATCATATAAAAAAGAGATATCATCTATTATTGATATATCTTCACCTTTACTTTTAATGGTTATTTCTCCACTTATATTGTAATCATCATTGATCAGTTTGTTTACACCATTACATAATTTTTCAGAAGTCGATTTACCAATATCACGTAATGAAACATTCACCATAATTATTAGCAAAATAAATATACCACCAATAACTGTCAGTGGTATTCTTTTCCTATCAAATTTCATATCATTTCCTCCAAAAATACCGTTTATATTTAATAAGAATTATGGATGCATTATCACCTGCTCCATTTTTCATAATAACATTATAGATATCATTTACAATCGATTGCAAGTTAACATTGCTTCTAAATTTATCAATAATAATTTTATCCATTATTTCTTTTGATATAAAATTATATACTCCATCACTGCATAACATAAATAAATTCCCTTTATCTAGATAGTCAATTTTTGTGAATGGATTGATTTTATTTTCCAGGCCTATACATTGAGTTAAAATATTTTTATTGGTATTGATATATATACTATCTCTAGATATGTCTCCTTGCCTTACTTTAGCTGCAACAAGAGAATGGTCTTTTGAAATTTGCTTAAATGAATTCTCGTTCTTCTTATATATTCTACTATCCCCTATATGAGTTATCACATACTTATCCCCATATATGAATAGAACTGTTAAAGTTGTCCCCATTTTCTTATGTTTATTCCTACATTTGTATATTTCCTTATTTATATTTGTAAAACAATTCAACAGACTATTTTTAACAGATATAAAAATATTATCCGATTCCACCATAATTCTCTCTAAATCATTATCCCACCAATTAGTAAGTTCACAGATTGCGATAGTACTGGCAACTTCTCCTTGTGAATGTCCACCCATACCATCAGCAATAACGAATAGTCCAAATTCCAAAGAATTTATTTGTCCTATCTTGATTAATATCCTATCTTGATTCACTTCTTTAACTAATCCACATTCACTTATTACCCCATATTCAAATTTCCTGTTAGCCAATTTTATTAGTCCCTTCCCTATAAAACCCCTTAAACCATAATTCTTAATTAATTCATCTCAAAAGTATATTCACAATTGGAAATAGCAACGTGAGTTCCATCATGCAACTGATATTTCTTATTACTAACCAATCTCTCTTCATCTAGATATGTCCCATTCTTAGAGTTAAGGTCAATTATATAATATTTTTCATCTTCATTAATAATTTTACAATGAATTCTGCTTACTGAGCTATTTTCTACTATATAATCTACTTGACTATCTAACTTTCCTATTATAAATGGATTACTAGCTATAATTACTTTATTAACTATGTCTCCATCTTTACTTAATAAATAAGGTTCTGCCTCAATATTTAATTTCTGCTTGTAATCCTCTAATAAGATAGTATCCTCCGTTGAATAATTAGTTCTTTCAGGTTTTTCAACCATTTTTTCTTTAGCCTTATATTTTTTATTTTCTATGATACTATCATTCTTACTTTCAACCTCTTCTTTTTCAACAATAGGCTCTTCAAATAACTTTTCTCTATTTTTATATTCAACATTAAAAGAATTCACAGCTGGTTCATTATAAACCTTTTTCTTATTCATATTTATAGAGTTAGTCTGCTCTTTTTTATTTTTCATATGGTCGTATACCTTTTTAGAGGTATAAAGATTAACTGCAAGTAACATACCAATACACGCTAATAATGATGCCATTTCAATTTTACCTGTTACATCAGAATATAGAACCTTTGATTTTAACATAACTACAAATACTAATACTGTTAGAATCTGTATACAACCTATAATAATAATGTACAAATAATTACCCATATCCTTAGAAGATTTTTGATTATCTTTTCTATTATTGTTTTTGTGCTTAATTTCTTTTTTGATACTTTTGTTCTTAGTGGTTACATCTACTTTCTCATTACCGGATTTTTTATTAATTTCTGATTTCATGCTTTTTGCTTCTTCTACTTTTTCTCTTTGCTTATTTTGTTCAATAAGCTTAGAAATAATAAAGTTATCTTCCTCATTCGATTCATTACTATTTATATTTTTATCATTACCTCCGCTATTTTTCTGGGCTTGCATCTTCTTATTATCAGATTGTACCTTGGGACTAACTGTACTGTTAATAATATTTTCTATAGTATTTATATTGAAATCAGGCTGTTTACATGCTGTTATCAACTTATGGAGCAACATTACTGCATTTACATCTTCTTGACTTACTTTATCAAATAGAAATTCAATAAGGTTGATTGTCTCATCAATAATATTACCCTGTTCATTATCAAAAGGAGTATATACATAGCAAGGTAAAAACCCATTGGGATTAATATAAATCATCTCTGGTTGTAATAATATTTTATTACAATCCAAATAATATTTTTCACAATCTTTAACAATACTTATTAGATTAGAAAAAAACTTCTTCAATTCATTGGAGGTTAACTTTTTCCTTTCTAATATTTCTGTCAACTTCTGTTTAGATGTTATATTGTAATAGAGCTTTTTTTCCATGTTTATTGTTCTTATGTTAATGTCTAGAAAGGAATCTATAGAATTCCTCTCCAACATCTCAATTTCATAATTTTCTATGCTGATAGCATCATCTACTTTTATTACCAGATAACTGTTTATAGCATCTCTTTCATATGTAATATTAGTAATCATTAATTCACACCGGGTATCTTATCTGTCTCACCACTAATTTTTGCAAACAAATCATTAATGAGTTCTATAATTTTCTTTCTAAATATAACTACAATCCCCACTATAACAATAATGATAAGCGCTATCTCCACAACTCCCATACCATCTTCTTCATTCCAAAATCTCTTTAAAGTATCTAACATACATTTATCCTCCTATAATTTATAATTTATTTTAATACAGTGACTTACACTCCAAGTGACATAAATGCTGGCATCATTACAATAATTATTATAATGACAAACATAATACCCATAGGAATAAGTAGCTTGGAACTAGCTTTTTCACCAGCCTTTTTTGCCTCATTTTTTCTAACATCCCATGCCTCATTAGCCTGATTTTGAAGTGCCATTACCAATGTATCATTACCTTTTCTAATATTTTGAACAATAACTGTTGTAAACCTCATCATTTCTGGTATCTTACATCTTTTACCAAAATCTTCATAAGCTTTTACCTCAGACAGTCCATTATTGATCTCTTGAAGAGTTTCTAGCATCTCTTCATATAAAAACAGCTTATCAACTCTACCAGTTGTAACATCCTCGTAGTAATCCTTAGATATCTTATTCCATGCTCGACTTAATGTCATTCCTGCATTTAATAATAGGGTCAGCTTTATTACAAACTCTGGAAAACATTTTCTTATTTCTGAACTTCTATCTTCAACTTTTTTCTTGACTTCATAATCTTTTAATAACACTAATAGGATAATTACTATCAAACCAAAAATTAAGAACTTCAAACTATCATTACCATCTGATTTTAATAACCAACTTATTTTTCCGTTATGTCCTTCTATTGTAGTAGGTAAAATTATTTTATCGTCAGATTTGTTCAATAGATTATCTGTTGATAACTCTTCTTTTATGGCTTTTTCAATCAATTCTAATTTTTCTTCTTTTGTTAATGTTTTTGGATATACTTTTAAATCTATTGTTTTATCAATACTTTCTCCTGCATATATTAGTTTTGCAGTAATCTTGGTTTCATTACCCTTACCCGCAATATTACTGTAATCTAGCTCACCATTTTTTTCTATATACGGATTATCAATAGTCCATGTAATCTTGATATTTTTACCAGGAAACCACTTAACTAGATTCAATTTCTTATCTATGACTTTTAGATTGGAATTACCCCCTAGTATGTAATTAGGTAGTACATTTGCGGCTTCTTTTAAGATTTCTCTTGCTTTTTCTTTATCTGGATTCTCCTCTGGAACTAATACCGTTACATCCTTAACATTTTTTTCACCATCGATCGCTATCTGTGCTTGTAAGTCATAGGATACATTTCCTGTTCCTAATGAAGGTCTTTTTATAGTATTATTCATAAGATTGATACTATCATTACCTTGAAAACTCAAAATCAATGTTATGAATAACACTCCAATAAGTGATATTACTCCAAGAGAAATTTTTTCTGCTTTATGCATTCTAAGACGGAATTTATATTCTCGCTTCCCATAAATGATATATATATTATCTCTTATACTTTTACCTACTCTTATTTTTTTACCGATAACTTTATCTAGTATAATCAAGGCTGTGGGCATAAGTTCCTTAAGTTTGTATTCTTTCTTATCAATACATTCCATTTCTTCTTTATACATATTTTTAGTTAGAAAAAATAATACAAACAACCCTACCAATACAATAAAACTTATTATTCCTATTACCATTATCTACACCTCTATGTCCGTTATTTTTCTACCAACTTTATAGCTTATTGCAAATAATATAAGGCAAACGGTCATTAATATTCTTCCTAACAAAGTGGAATACATAACATCTAAATAACCTGGTGAAGATATTTGAAGATAAATAATTATTCCAGGGACTAATAAACTCAGTATACTCTGTTCGAATTGTTTACTTGATACTAATACTTCTATTTCGCTCTGAATTTCAATTTTTTCACTTATCATATTGGATGTATATCTTATTATGCTGATAATATTACCACCTGTTCTTTTTGCTGTAATAAATACATTTGAAAAATTAGTAATATCATCAATAGAAGCTCTAGAAGCAAAATCCTGTATAGCATCTTCTATGGTTTCATTCATTTCTATCTTTCTAACTATGTACTCAAATTCTAATATAATATATGTATTTGGTTCAGGATATAAAATTCTTAGATCATTCAAAACAGATTTAAAAGCACTCTCAATGGATTTTCCTGCTCCCAAAGAAGAAGATAATGCATAAATGGCTTCTTTAAATTGAAGTCTTAATTCTTTTTTTCTTTTTTTAATCAATTGGGGTTTCTTATATTTAGGATACAATAGTCCTATTAAAGAAAATATCCCTGCAATAATATGATTATTATAAAATAGTATACAAAGTAGATAAATACCTACCATAGCCATTACTGAATATTTAATTCTCTCTCGAATATCCATATGATACTCATCATAATTAATTAGCACATTAGTAGTAACATCCATCATATCTCTTCTCCAACTTCTACTCCTGACATAATAAATTTATCTCTATGTATCAACTTATTATTAGTTCTAATAAGTTTACCTTCCAATTTGGAACTATCATCCTCATACTCTCTTAGTTCATGAAACTTATATATGGGATTAAGAACTATCTCACCGTTTTCATATCCTTTGACCTCAACTATTTCAAGAACCCTTCTAGATTTATCTCTAAGTCTTCCTAAATGAATCATTATGTCCATAGCAGACGCTATCTGTTGTCTTATAGCCTCAAGAGGCATATTGGCACCAGTTAAGATCATTGTTTCTAATCTACTTAACATATCTTTAGTAGAATTGGCATGACCTGTTGATAGGGAGCCATCATGACCTGTATTCATTGCCTGTAACATATCCAATGCTTCTTCTCCTCTGACTTCTCCTACGACAATTCTATCTGGACGCATTCTCAGGGAAGATTTAATTAAATCACGGATACTAATCATTCCTTTACCCTCAACATTTTCATTTCTGGTTTCTAACCTAACAAGATTATCAACTGACCTGATCTGTAATTCAGCCGAATCTTCAATAGTGATAATTCTCTCGTCTCTAGGTATAAAATTAGATAGCACATTTAAAAATGTAGTCTTTCCAGAACCTGTCCCTCCACAGATAAAAATATTATACTTAGCTCTAACCATTTTTTCTAGAATATCCGCAACCTCTTTTGTTAGACTTCCCCACTGTATCAATTGCTTTATGCCAATTGGCTTTTCTGGAAATTTTCTTATAGTGACTATGGGCCCATTTAGTGCTATGGGAGGTAAAACAATATTTATTCTTGAACCATCTGAAAGTCTTGCATCAACAATAGGTGAAGATTCATTAACTATTCTATTGACTTTAGCAACAATCTGCTGAATGACATCTTCTAGTTTAACAGTACTTTCAAAACAATTTTCAATCTTTTTAATTCTTCCATTTTGCTCTATGAAAATATCATCTTTACCATTTATCATAATTTCTGTTACAGTTTTATCCTCCAAAAGAGGCTGCAATACATCAAGTCTCCTAATAGAGTTGAAAAGCTTATCCCCTAACTCATATCTTTCTGTTACACTAATATATTCTTCTCTAGATTTTTCTTTTATTACATCATCAATTATATCTTTAATAGCATCATCTGTAGGGTCTACGGTCAAATCAATTTTATTTCTTACTATATCTTTTAGATTATCCAAGTCCTTCATCAATTAATTTCCCTCACTTTTAATAACTCTATCTACATAATTTCTTAAGGATCTACCCAAATATCCATCTAGATTAATACTTTTTCTTTCTTCTATATTGATTAGTAACTCTCTATCATAAGGAATATACATGTCTACTTCTTTATTTCTTATTGATACACCTTCTAATACTTCCTTTTGACTATCAGTATTATTAATAATTATTTTCACATTGTTATTAATATCCTCAATACCTATTTTTTCAATACTACTATACAGATAATTCATCTTAGTTAAAGCCATTTCAAACATATTTGTTAATAATAACACTTCATCACATATTCTTAGAATCTCTAGATTTTTATCATTAATATTAGAATCGAAATCTATTACAATTCTTGCATAATTGGAATTATTTTTTATGTACTCTATTAGATCTATCCATTCTTTGGCGGATACTTCATGAATATCTTTATAGCAATAGGGTGGCGAAAAATAGTCCATCCCAGAATTAACATCAGTATTTTTTAATCCTTCAATTTTCATTATCAGGTTCTTATTTTTTTGCTTGATATAATATAGTAAATCAGAAAAGTTATTCGTATTGTTACAATCTAGTATAGCTGAATAAGAGGCCATTTCTTCCAAACTTATAAATAATGTTTTAATACCTTTTAGAGCATATTCCTTAGATAGACCAACTGATACTGTTGTCTTTCCACTCCCACCTACAGGAGAATAGATTCCTATCACCTTTGCCTCAACATTATTATTATTTTTCACTATTATTTCATCATTACTATATTTTGAAAAAATACTAATTAATTCCCTAGCAATAATATCTCCTGGTTGATACTTATTAATATAAGGATATGTAAGTAAATTTTCTGGTACTCTATCAGGTGTGTTAATTATTGTCATCTGTACATTGGTAAGATCAATTTCTTCTGTCATTAATTTTGGTGAAATCAATAATATATCTGCTTTCTTAGTTTCTAGATATTTAATAAGCAACTCTTTCTCGGTAAAAGAAATAACATTGTATTCTGTTTCATTCCACGAAGATAGAAATCTTGAAATTGCATTTAAATAACCTTTATCCTTGTCCACTATAATTACATTCAATCTAATCATATTATCCTCACTCCAAGTATAACTTTGTACTTTTTCTCTTTTATTAGCCAAAAATTCTAAGTTCAGAAATCATCTGATATATGATACCTGCTCCTATTGCATATGATAATCTTATTACATGACTTTTATCTTCTTTATTGAGCTCATCATATATTCCAACCTGTCTATTAATAAATATATTATGTAAAAAATTGAAAAAATGTTTGAATCTAATAGCAAGATTTCTTTTTACTATCATTTTGATAAGTGCCATAATAGCTGCAGCTATAAGTATATACAAAGATGATTTTGCTAAAAAATTTATTCCTAGTAATCCACCTATAACTCCAATCAATTTAATATCACCAGCACCTAATGTTCTAAGAATAAACAAAATGAATAAGATTAGTATAGGTAACGATATACCAATTAACCAGTTAACTAATCCTGTAACACCTAACTGAGCACAATTAACAATAAGTCCAGCTCCTGCAAATAATAAGATAACTGAATTTTTTATTGTATAGTTTTTTGTATCTGTATATAATGATAAAATCAATAATACACATACCAGAACATACTTAATTATAGGAATCATTTATTTATTCCTTTCATTCATATAAGCTTAAATTTTATACTATTAAATTTTTACCTTCCTAACGCTAATTTTCATAAGATAATAATAATGATTATACAGAAATTAAACATTTATAAATTACGTATATTATTAAATTGTTCGTTTAATATACATTTAAGATATAATAGATATGTTAAAATAAAATTAATTAAAATTAAATATATTTTCCCCTCTAAACGTCCCCTTAATACATATTATATGAAATTTATAGAGAAATGTAAAGATATTTTTGTTATTTGCATATATTTTGTTGAATTTTGTTATATTTTTATTTATTCATAATTGGTTTTAGTGTCAAAAGCAAGTTTTTCTAATAAATGTACCATATATTGTGTTTAGTAGAACCATCCAAACACAATATATAATACATTCAAGTTCAACTATATGCTTTTGACACTATAACCATAATTAAGTATTTTAGTTTCTTATTCTTATTAATGTGAATACTAATTAACATATTAAATATAGGTAATAAAAAAGCCACATATGATATTATAACTCAACCATAGTGACTAAGATCATTATAAAAACTTATCGACCAACGCTAGGGAATATAACAACAGAAATCCAGGGATTCCTAAAATGCCTACTACAAAACCATTTACTATATTCAACCCAACAAATAGGCCTAAACCTTTTAGTATAAAATTCAATCCATAAATTGCACCTAAACCAATACAACCTCTTATTAAAACTAATAATACCTTCTTAACTGGTTTCATAAGCATTGAAAACAATATAATAATTAAACACACCACAAAAATCCATATAATTAATTGATTGTTTTCCTTCTACCCCCTTTACCAAATGAATATCAATTTATCTTATCAGCAGTACCTCAGATATTTCATATTCTCGATAATTAAGTAAACAAGTTATCATCTATTATATTATATGTTGTCTATAACTATATATTCTTATTTTAATTAAAAAGCATCTTTAACCAATACTTCTATCACAACAAAAAATATAATAAATCAAATCTTTTTGTTGGATTAGTCATTATTGTATTTTAGCAATAATATTCATTTGTTTTGCTTGGTTAATAAGATATTCATATTTTAATTGCATTGCTTTTACCTCATATATGCAACTATCGATTAGTTCCGGTTCAGTGACAACATCAAAATTGCTATACGCAGTATCTAGAGCTCTTTTAGCAATTTTAATATTATTAAGTAATAGTTCTTTTTCATTAATGTCATTACTATTTTCATTTTGTATAGCTAGATTCAAATTACTTATCCTACTCATATTCTATACCTCTTATAAAATTATTTTATTATATAGTATAGTCATAAATTAACTATTTATTCATTTTTTGGTAAAAACAGTAAATGAAATGAGAAATAGAGTGCAATTAAATGATAATATAATGAAATGAAATTTGATAAAAATATTTATATATTATTAAGTACTGTAAAAATATTTAATTTATTAATTATCCTTATAACTTCTTTTGTATCTTTTGATTTGAATTTTCTTAGTATACTCCTTATTTGAGATTTGACAGTAGACTCTTCCACAAATCTTATTTCGCATATCTCACTTCTAGATTTCCCTTCACATAAGAGCTTAAGAGTCTCTAATTCCGTACTTGTAAGTGTAGAAACTATATTAATATAAAAAAGCAAACTTTCTTCATTACCTTTAATTCTTTTAAATTCACCACGTAATTTTTTTGCAATATTAGGTCTAATAGGAGAAGAATCTCTATACGCATCTTTTACAGCAGAAAGAATTACTTCTGGTTTTGCATCCTTTAAAACATAATCAACTACACCTGCTTGAAAGGCACTAAAAATAAGTTCATCTTCTTCATAAACTGTAAGCATAATAATTTTTATATTAGGAAAATGCAATAAAATCTCATGAGTAGCTTTAATACCTGCAGTATGAGTTTCCATATGAATATCCATCAAAATTACATCAGGCTTGTGTAAAGAAGTTTTTAAAATTGCTTCATATCCATTTTGAGCCGTATGTATTTCAATTATTTCTTCATCCTTTTTTAAAATATTATTGATTCTTTTACATACTGAAGGAATATCATCTACAATTAATACTTTAATACCTTGCTCCATATATTATCCTCCTCTAAATTAACCCTATAAATGATTATACTTTAATTGTAAATCATATAATTTGAATTTTTGGGTTGAAATTTCTTCAACCTTTACATTATTAGTGGCAACATAATCTTAATTGTAGTACCTCTGTGTTTTGAACTTTCTACAACAATATTGCCGTTATGGATATCAATAATTTGTTTTACATAAGACAGTCCTATTCCCCAGTTATTATCTCCTGTTTTTGTTGTATAGAATGCCTCAAAAATCTTACTTTGTATCTCTTTTTCCATTCCTATACCATTATCCTGTATTGATATTATTACCCAATCATTGATAACTTCTGTTAGAATACTTATAATTCCATCATCGTTTTCATTAGCTTCAATGGCTTCAACTGCATTTTTAATCATTACATTCAAACACTCTCCAATATGTTCTTCGTCAATAAATGCTCTTGGATTCAAGTTAGTTAATTTGTAATTCAATGAAGTATCATTAGTCATACTAGCAACCTGTTCATTGACAAATTGACTAATAAAATCGTTGATGTAAGCAGGTTCAAGAATAATACTTTGACTCTGAATACGTTTATGCATCTCATTTAATCTCTCAATAGTTTGCTTGGATATATTATTAATAGTATTCGCCGTTTCTAATAGGTCAGTATCATCTTTTAATTCATCAATCAAAATCTCGCTCTCAAATTGTATAGCAAGCAGTTGATTTTTCAACGAATGACTTAATGCCCTGATACCAAAATTATTCTTCTTAAGAATCTTATGCTTACTGTGATGCTTAGAACTATATACTTTATTCAACGACTTATATTTTAGTGTTGCAAAAAGCATAATAGTAAAACAGAAAACACTTAGGTATGGATAAATATAATATATAAACGAGGGGATCATTTTAGGCTGTTCATATATCAAATAAGTTGTTCTTTGATAAATGCTAACTAATATTGCTGGTGCCCATGAAAAAGTGATTAAGTGAAAAGTAATAATACAAAGTAAACCTACTAGATTAAAGAAATAATACTCTCTTATAATAGGAAGGTTCTTTCTTCTTAGAAATTCCATAATTAAAAAAATCAATGGTATGATTAACATAAGTAAATTATATACCTTCGTAAATGAATAAAATGATTTATACAAGGAATTGAATGCATCATAACCAAGAATGTTGAGACTCAAAGTAATCTTATACAGTTCTCTATAAATCTCTGGATCATATAATATCAATTGAACAACTAAAATAATACATGGAATATATGAAGCTAATCTAGGCTTTCTATAACCATAGATAAAGTAGATCATATATAGATACATACATACAATAAATAATACCGTACCAAAATTAATTAATCTTATTACATTAATTATATTGGCTTTAGAATAAACCAAATCATTCCATACACCAAATGGTACATAGAAAAAATATTTAACTATAACATAAGATAAATTCAATTTAGCTAAATATTGCAACAACCCCAATAAAGACATACACCATCCTATAATACTGCCTATTAAAAAATATGATGTAATGTTAAGAGGGTTTTTAACAAATACAAAGATTGCAAAAACCAAAAATAATACTGTTATATATAACATACCTTCACCTACAGTTTCAAATGGAAAATTAATTGACAAGGGCTGATAAAACATCAACTTTACATATGATATAAAATATATCATTATATTACTACAAGGTAGCATCGCTTGTAAAGATGATAATTTTGTAATTAGTTCATTAATATTATATACATAAATAATTATTCTCAGTTATAAATCATCTTGAAAAGCACAAAACTAAAAATATATAAATTATATGGGAGGAACAAAATGAAAAAATTACTTTCGATTTTATTAGTAGCAATGATGATTGTCACACTAGCTGGTTGTGGTTCTAAAAACTCAGAGAACAATGAAAAACCAAGTGATAAAGATTCCAATAACACTAAAAAAATCACTTTAAAAGTTATGGATTGGAGTGACAGCTCAAAAGCTCAGAAAGAAACATTTTTTGAAGAATATAAAAAGAATAATCCTAATATTAATATTGAATACACTTGTCTTACAATGGATCAGTATAAAAACACTATACTATCCGCAATTAATTCTGGAGATGCTCCTGACCTATTCCCTCTACCAAGCGGCATGGATTTAGGTGCTGTAGTAAAAGAAGGTTGGTTCCAACCATTGGAAGGTCTTGTAAGTGAAGGTTTCAAAGATATGTTTGTAGATGGGGTATTTAAAGATGGCGTTAACGTAATAGATGGAAAAGTATACTCTATACCAGAAGTACTTCAATTACCTAATTCTATAATATTCTACAATAAAGATTTGTTTAAAAAAGCTGGATTAGATCCAGAACAACCTCCAAAAACATTCTCTGAATTAAGAGAGTATGCTAAAAAAATTACAGAAACAGGTAACGGTGATTTTTATGGAATAATTGAAGGTGGCCAACAAGTAAACAGATGGAAAACATCGGCTCATGATTTCTCTGCTCTAGGCGGCAGCGGAATGTCAGAATTCTCACCTGTCAGTTTATTTACTGGTGAATCAAGCTATGCTGATAAAGCGATGGTAGAAACTTTTGAATTATTTAAAGGTATGGCTGAAGATGGAAGTTATCATCCAAGTACAATGAGTATAAGAGCTCCAGAAGCTAGAGCATTATTTGGCGCAGGAGAAGCTGCTTTCATCATTCAAGGTGTTTGGTGTATAGGAGTTTGGAATGCTAACAATCCTGATTTAGATCTAGGTATTGCATCACAAGTCATTTCTGATAACGGTAGACAAGGTTCAGTAGCAATGGCTACAGCAAATGCATGGATGGGTGTATCAGCTAGCTCTAAGCATCCCAAAGAAGCAGCAAAATTATTAGAAGCTTTATACTCAAAAGATTATAATTACCAGAAAGATTGTGTTTCTGATGGAGTATTCTTCTCACTTGTTAAAGGTGTTAATGATGAATATCTAGCAAATCCATTATTAAAAGATTATTATGATGCTGCTATAGAAACAGCAAGCGTAGCTCCAAATCCAAAAACTGAAAACCCAGCAACATCACAATTATTCTTGCAATATAATGATGTAAGTCCAGCAATTGGAGACTTATTACAAGGAGCTGTAGCTGGAGCCATTAACGATATAGAAGGCAGTCTGAAAGTATTAGCAGAAAAAGTTAACCAAGAATTTGATAGAGCATTAAAAGCAGCTAATGAAAAAGGAGCCAATATTTCTAAAGATGATTTTAAATTCGATTGGGATCCAATGACTAATTATTAATTAATGCTTATAAAATGCTGTGACTTAATAGTTACAGCATTTATATTATCAAAAAGGAGAGAACATAATGCAACAAGTAGATAGTAGGAAAAATATATTTTCTATTAAAGATAAAAAAAATGTTAAGTGGTGTTGGATGTTCATGCTTCCAACGATACTATTATACTTAATATTCACCGCATGGCCCATATTCTCAAGTTTTTATTATGCGACTTTGAATTGGTCTGGATTAAGTGTAACTAAAGAATTTGTTGGATTACAAAATTTTATTGATGTAGCCAAAGACCCTTATTTTTGGTCTTCCTACTGGAATAGCTTCAAATTCATGTTTGGTGTTGTTCCCATTCATTTAGTAATTGGACTGTTATTAGCTGTTGTATTAAATAATAAGCTATTAAAATTTGCAAAAGTATACCGTACATTATTCTTTTTACCAGTTGTAACAACCGCATCTATTGTTGGTATCATCATGATATTTATTTTAGGTGCAGATGGTCCTGTTAACTCATTATTATTATCCATAGGTATAATAAATACTCCTATCAATTGGTTAGGAGACCCTAAATATGCAATGAGTTCAGTTATCCTCATTTCTGGCTGGAAAAATCTAGGTATAAACATGATTTACTGGCTAGCTGCCTTACAAAGTATACCATCAGAACTATATGAAGCCGCTAAAGTAGATGGATGTAATTCTAGGCAAATGTTTAGGCATATTACATTCCCATTGATCCTACCTATTGGAGCTGTTATCGCTTTACTTAATATAGTAGGTTCCCTAAAAGTATTTGATATTATAAAAACAATGACTAATGGTGGTCCTTTCTTTGCCACAGATGTTGTCTCTACTTATATATATAGATACGCCTTTTCAAGTGAAATGGGACTTCCAAGAATTGGCTATGCTTCAGCGGCAGGTATTTTCTTTGGAATAACAATTATTATTGTAGGTTTTACTGCAAATTATTTCAAAAAGAAAATCAAACAAAAAAGTTCCTTAACACAAAACTAATAACTGGTGGTGAATTGAATTGAAACAAATTAGAATAAAAAATAAAAAGATAGGTTTAACTCATTTAATATTGATAATAGTTTCTTTTGCATGGATTTATCCTTTTATTTGGATGGTAAGTGCATCTTTCAAGACACAAGATGAAATATTTGCGAATGGATTAACTCTAATACCAAAAAACTTTAATTTTGATAACTTTATAAGAGCATGGAATAACGCTAATTTTGAAGCTTACTTTCTTAACTCTATAATTGTTACAGTAAGTACTGTTTTATTAGTACTAATACTCAGTGCAATGATGGGATATGTAATGGGACGATATGAATTCAAAGGAAAAAAAGCAGTTTTACTTGTATTTCTAGCGAGTATGGTTATTCCCCTTGGTTTCACAATTATTCCTATATATCAAGCTATTAAAGCTTTAGGGCTCATGAACACAAGATTAGGTCTTATATTAGCTGAATCAGGTGGCTCACATATTATATTCATTCTACTTTTTGCCGGATTCTTCAAGGAGATACCAAAAGAATTAGAAGAAGCTGCGATTATGGATGGATGTGGATTTCTAAGAATATTCATAAATATTATGCTTCCTTTATCTAAACCAATAATAGGTAGTGTAGTAATTATGCAGTTTATATGGACATGGAACTCATTCCTATTACCACTCGTATTAACTCTTAGCAAAGAAGGGCTTCGTACTCTTGCCGTAGGTCTCTATGCTTTTAAAGGCGAATATGTCGTAGATTGGACTGGAATAGCTGCAGGAGGTACTATTTCATTAATACCTATAATAATAGTATTTGTTGCTCTACAAAAATATTTTGTAGAAGGAATAGCTGGTTCAATAAAAGGATAGTTAATGTTAATATTGAAATATGTAAGAGAGTTAAAAAATATATTAAGCAACATTTGATAAGAATTTTAAACTAATAGAGCATAGAAGAGTATATTATTAGGCTGGAATAATTCTCCAGCCTATATTGTGCTTACATTTATTTAATTAATAACTTTTATTATCCATACTAGCAAATTTAGTATATTGTCCCATCCATACCAGATGAATAGTACCAGTTGGTCCATTACGTTGCTTAGCTATTATTAATTCACCTTGATTTTTAGCTTCAGTTTCAGGATTATAGTATTCATCCCTATACAAAAACATAACTACGTCAGCATCCTGCTCAATAGCTCCAGATTCCCTTAGGTCCGATAACATTGGTCTATGGTCAGCTCTAGATTCACAAGCACGGCTAAGCTGGGATAATGCAACAACTGGAGCTTCCATTTCCCTGGCAAGCGCTTTCAATGAACGTGATATCTCAGATATCTCTTGTTGTCGTGATTCTGTTCTACCATTTCCACTCATAAGCTGCAAATAATCAATTAATATTAAATCAAGACCTTTTTCCAATTTCAATTTTCTACACTTAGCTTTCATTTCTGAGACTGTAATACCAGGTGTATCATCTATATAGATTGGAGCATTTGACAATACACTTGAACCACTTGCAATCTTTGCCCAATCTTCATCTTCTAATTCACCTGTTCTAACCTTTTGTGCATCTACCATAGCTTCTGAACAAAGAAGACGATTAACCAACTGTTCTTTTGACATCTCCAAACTAAATATAGCCGTTGAAGCATTTTCCTTAATGGCAGCATGTTGTGCCATATTAAGGGCAATTGCTGTTTTCCCCATTGAAGGTCTTGCAGCAATAAGAACAAAATCTGAAGGCTGCAATCCTGCAGTTTTATAATCAAGGTCAAGGAATCCAGTAGGTATCCCAGTAACTTTCCCTTGATTTTTATGTATAGTCTCTATTTTATTTAAAGTTGGTACTACTAAATCTTTAATAGAAGAAAACTCTTCCGTACGCCTATCTTGCATAATATTGAAGATTCTCTCTTCGGCACCGTTAAGAATATCTTCTAACTTATTTTTACCATCATAACTTTCATCAATTATTTCTCTGCTAGTCTTAATTAATCTCCTAAGAACCGACTTTTCCTTAACAATCTGAGCATAATTCTTTATATGTGCAGATGTTGGTACAGCCATAGCTAATTTAGATAGATAATTGATTCCACCTATTTGGTCTAGAACACCTTCGTCTTTTAGTTTATTTTCAAGTGTAACTAGGTCGATAGCTTTATTCTTATTATATAAATCAATGATTGCTTCAAATATCACCTGTAAATCAGGTTGATAAAAATCTTCAGGCATTAAGGACTCCGTACCTGTAGCTATCGCTTCTCTATCTAGTATCATAGAACCAATAACTGATTGCTCAGCCTCTAAGCTATATGGTGGTAATCCTTTTATTTCTGCATCCACCACAATCCCCTCCAAACTATTAATCCATACTACATATATATACATAGTTTGTATATCTAACCTAGTACTTAAGTTAATTATAACAGCCAAATTCTTATTAATAAACTTGTATTTATTTCTAATGCATACATTGTTTGGCGTAATTATATATATCTTTTAGATAATGAAACATCAAGACCCTTTAAGGGCCTTGTATTCATTTACTAAGATTATAATTCTTGAACTTTTACTTTTAATTCTGTTTTAACTTTTGCAGTTAATTTTATTGGTATTATGTGAGTTCCTAGAGCTTTTATTGGATCTTTAATTTGCATTTTCTTCTTATCAATATCAAAACCTAACTGTTCTTTTGCTGCTTTTGTAATTTCTTTTGTGGATACTGAACCAAAGATCTTGCCTCCATCTCCAGCCTTTACTTTTATTGTTATTTCACTACCTTTAATTTCATTAGCTAATTCTTTAGCTTGTTCAAGCAATTCTTCTTTTCTTCTCTTCTCTGATTGTTGTTTTAATTTCATATCATTAATAGAAGATTTAGTAGCTTCAACTGCTAATTTTTTAGGGAATAAGAAGTTCCTAGCATAACCATCACTTGTATTAACTAACTCTCCTTTTTTACCTACCTTCTTAACATCATCTAATAGTATTACTTTCATTTTTTTTCACCTTCCTCTAAGTATTCATCAATAGTATCTTTTAAGATTTCTATAGCACCATCTATGGTATTATCACGAAGCTGAGCACCTGCTACACTTAGATGTCCTCCTCCTCCTAATTTTTCCATTATTAACTGCACATTGATATCATCAAAAGAACGGGCACTTATATATATTATACCATCTACATTAGTTAACACAAATGATGCCTTGATACCAGATATATTAAGTAATTCATCTGCTGCTTGTGCAGTAACCAAAATCGGATTTTGAATATCTGACGGACATATTGAGATAGCCAATTTATCCTTATATATCTCTGAATCTCTAACCGCTGTTGCTCTAGCTTTGTATGATTCCATATCATTTTTAAATAATTTTCTTACTCTAACAACATCTGCTCCATTTCTTCTCAAATAAGCAGCTGCTTCAAAAGTCTTGACACCAGTTTTTATCACAAAATTTTTAGTATCTACTGTAATACCTGCAAATAAAGCCTCAGCTTCCATAGGTCTTAGCTTAACCTTATCTGAAATATATCTTATTATCTCAGTTACCATTTCACATGCAGAGGAAGCATAAGGTTCTATATAACTTAAAACAGTATTTTCAATATGCTCTGCCCCAACTCTATGGTGATCAAAAACCACAACATTGTTTACATATTTAAATAATTCTTCGCATTCGGTATAACTTGGTCTGTTAACATCCACAACTACAAGTAATGTATTCTCATTAGCATAATTAACAGCTTCTACGTTATCTATAAAAAGGTCTTCACCATAATTATCATCTTCAATAAAACGGTC
Organism: Vallitalea sediminicola; assembly: GCF_054408565.1. Taxonomy (NCBI): domain Bacteria; kingdom Bacillati; phylum Bacillota; class Clostridia; order Lachnospirales; family Vallitaleaceae; genus Vallitalea; species Vallitalea sediminicola. The sequence goes on along the minus strand of NZ_BTPT01000024.1, from coordinate 6,346 downwards.
ATATAAAGGTTTAACCGCTGAAGTTATTTCATTAAGAACAATATGAACAGTCTTATCCAATAATCTAGCACAACTATAAATACCAATAGCTGCTCCTAATGAATCTAAGTCTTGAACTTTGTGTCCCATTACAATAACCTTATCACAATCTTCTATAAGTTCTCTGAACGCATAAGCTTTGATTCTAGCTTTTACTCTTGCGCTTTTTTCTACACCTCGAGTTTTTCCTCCATAGAATAAAAATTTATCACTTTCTTTTATTACCGCCTGATCTCCACCTCTACCAAGAGCTAAATCAATAGCAACTCTGGCAAAATCCATTGATTGAATATAGGAATAATCATTAATTCCAAGACCCATACTTAATGTAACTGGCAGTTCATTACCAATATTAATTTCTCTAACAAGATCTAATATAGCAAATTTATTTTCATGTAAATCCCTTAAATATTTCTTTTGAAATATTATCATGTATTTATCTTTTTCAAATTTACGAACAACACCATCAATTTTTTTAGCAAATTTATTTATATTTCTATCAATAAGTGCAACTAAAAGAGGTCTTCTAACATCTTCAATACTCTGAAAAGCTTCTTCATAATTATCAATGTATAAAAGGCCAACCACTGTTTTCTGATCATCATTCTTTGTTTGTAACTCTTTTTCATTAGTTATATCAAAAAAATATGTCGCATAGATAATACCGCTATCACTCATTCTATCATATGCATCTAAACTATTATCATCATTATCTATTACAAGACTACGAATTATTACTCTATATATTTTATCTTCTAGAGATATCTCTTTTTCAAAAACAGTATCATCTTCTACAGGCAATATAGTAGAATTAAGGTGAGGTATTAATGCATTAATATTTTTGTCCAATATCTTTTTTTCACCTATCATAGTTTCAAATTCTTCATTAAACCATCGTATTCTTCCATCAATATCTAACAAAATATAAGGTATCTGAAACTTTTGCAAAAAATTCTTTTGCAATGTACCAAAAGTAAGAGCATAATTAATTACCTCACTCATTAAATGTCTTTTTGAAACAACACTAATGAAAATACTTACCATTATAGCAACTAATAAAAATGCCAATGAGATAATACCCGCTGTAATACTGATATAAAATAATATTATGGTTAGTATAAATAGAAAAGCAACATATATTAAAGGCCATTTAAAATAACTTTCTATTTCTTTATTCATTTGAAATTTCTTATTCATATAATCTTCTCCTTTAAGGTTTAAAGAAGTTCCATATTATTATCTTCCATTATTAGATTTTTAATGCTTATTTTATGCATTATTTAATTTAACTCTAATTTGGAAAACACTATCTATAAAACCTGCTACTACAAAATAAGCTTGGAAAAAGATAAGACAAAAGATAGCTACTAATATTAGTAGACTTCTCCTTCCAGCATTTCTAACTCTTTTAATTACTGATACTTCAAATAAGATACCCAACAAAAATAACATTAATGTTAAAATAACTAGTATATTATTAATCGCTATAAGTAAATAACTATCACTACTTAGATTAAATGCTTTGGTACAAATAACAATCAATAAAAATATAATGATGCTTCTAGATACCTTTAACCCTAATATGTTTCCTAAGTTATAGTCATATATCTTTGCTTTACTAGCTACTATTCTAATACATAAAATAGATATAAAAGATATACCTAAACATAATAGATATAATAAAGCAGGGTAATAATATTTCATGAAATAAAAAGTCTTCTTAAATGTCCCCATAGCAATAGAATATTCTTGTATGGAATTAGTATTCGCACTAAAAAACCCACTATACATATCAGTAAATTCAATTTCCAAAGCATCTATAATATTAAAATAATCTGCTAAAACATCTATCTTGCAAATATATTTTAATGATATAATAGCTCCTAGAAAACATACAAAAAGTAATAAACTAGATACTGATAAAGCTTTAGGAAAAGAGGTTTCTTCTTTTACTATGTAACTAATAATAAAAGCAGGTAACATTATCAGCATACTATATGAGATAAAGTCTTGAACACCATATAACAAATAAATTACAGTAGAAATTGCTAACATACAACAAATCAAACTAGCATCTATCTTATATTGTAAACTATAGATTGCTATAGGTATAAAAACAATAAAACTAAAAAGTATTACTTCCGCTTGTGTTAAAAATAGGTAACTATAGAAAGTATTAATAATTAATATTATTAAAAGAAATATATATCTAGAATTACTATTTTTTTTCATAATAACCTCCTATATTTTGAAATTCATTCAAAATATATCTATCTATATTTGCTTAGACTTATTAAGATGTTTTGATAATGTAAGTATCTCTTTTGCCCATTCAGCATTTTCAACATCCTGTAAACTAGCTAAACGTAATTTATTTACTAATTTGACGTCAAGTGCTTCATTTGAAACACCTAACCTATCAGATAATAAATAGGAAAGTATAATTACATCAGCTAAAATATCAATATTTTCACTAGTGTTACCAGTATTACCTTCAGCCATATTTGAAAACAAAGCAGATACATTTGATAGTAGCTGACTTTTTAATCTTTCAATAATCCTAATAGTCTTTGTAATGTCAAAGTCCCCTTTATATATAGCCATAGCTACAGTCCCCTTTTATTTTTATAATTATTTTTATCTATTTGACATAAGTTATTTTATCTATTTACATAGATTAATCATATTATAACATTTTATGGAAGATATGAAAAGTTAAGAAACTATATTAATATGTTCATATTTAATAATTAATAAAGGCTCTGATTACTCAGAGCCCTAGAATATCTATATTAATCTAATGTATAAGGCATTAATGCTATATGTCTTGATTGCTTAATAGCTATTGTTAATGCTCTTTGATGTTTAGCACAATTTCCAGTGATTCTTCTTGGAAGAATTTTTCCTCTTTCAGAAACATATCTTTTTAATTTATTCACATCTTTATAGTTAATTGTCGCTTTTTTGTCTGCACAAAAAATACAAATACGTTTTTTTCTTCTTCCGCCTTTTCTTTTTTGGAAAGCCATTATTTTACCTCCTTTATAAAAATCATATTATACCTAAAATGGTAAATCGTCGTCAAAACTCTCGTCTATAGGAACAAACCCATCGGCATTATTATTATTCTCTGGTACAGGAACAGATGTTTCATTTGGTTCCGTTGCCATTCTTTGTTCAAATGAAGATTTACTTTCAGCAAAATGCTGTTCTTCAGCAATTACTTCTGTCATCCATTTTCTATTGCCGTTAGCATCATCATAAGTTCTTATTTGTAATCTACCAACAATACATACTTGTTGACCTTTCTTAAAAAACCTCTCAGCAAACTCTCCTGATTTTCCAAAGGATACAATGTTAATAAAATCAGCATCTGGCTCACCTTCACGTTTAAAACGTCTATTAACTGCTAAAGTATATCTAGCAATTGCAAGAGGTTGAGCACTCTGTGAATATCTAACTTCTGGATCCTTTGTTAATCTTCCCATCAATATGACTTTATTCATAACATTACCCCCTTAAAATTAGTCTTCTAATCTCTTAAATAAGAATCTTAAAACTGGTTCCATAATACGGATTCTTTTTTCAATCTCAGCTGGTGCATCTGAAGATGATTGGAATTTAATAAAGTAATAATAACCTTCTTTTACTTTATCAATTTCGTAAGCTAGTCTTCTTTTTCCCCAGTCGTCGATTTCACCGATAGTACCACCAAATCTTTCAATATAACCTTTGATTTTTTCTAAAGCAGCTTCTTTAACTTCTGTTTCAACATTCCCACTGATTACAATTGCTAATTCGTAATTATTCATTAATTACACCTCCTTTTGGACTTTGGCCCTTATTAATTTATAAGAGCAAGGATAATAATCATTAAAATAATGATTATATAGCTTGACATAAAATTACTATTTTATCTCTATACTACAATTAAACATATTACCATAGTTCTTTACATAATGCAATAAGAAATTTACATTTTACATTAATATAGATCATTATAGCCTATTCCTTAATGTTTTTTATATTCTTTTCTAATTTCTTTCTTGGAATCATGACCTGGTGACCGCATCCTAAACATTTTATTCTAAAATCTATACCTGTTCTAAGAACTTCCCATTCATGACTTCCACAAGGGTGTTGTTTTTTTAAATACAGCACATTTCCTACTTTTATATCCATCATCAATCACCTCTAGTTAATTATTAACTTCTACCAATAATAATACCTTGTCTACTATTATAAATTAAATCTATGTAATAGTAAATATATTGTATTATTCAAATGATATATATATTAATATTTTTATTTACCTTTATCCTTATGTCATGTTATAGTTATTATATTGCAATCAAAAAAAGTTTTAAAATATTACGTTAAGAAAGGATTAATTAGACTCAATAGCTTTTATAATGAACATAACTTCAGTTCTGTTTTAGTAACTCTAATTTATGGTGAGTACATATGTTAAAATCAAAAAAATATTTATATGAAGGTCTTTTATTTATTGTAGCAATAATCTGGGGCAGTGGATTTATAGCATCTAAAATAGCATTAAATATGGGGGCTACTCCTATACTTATACTAACGCTAAGATTCTTAACCGCAGCCGTTTTACTAAGTATTATTTTCTTTAAACATCTAAAAACTATATCAAAATCAGATATCATTGGCGGTTTCATCGTTGGCTTATTTCTTTTTCTAGGTTTTATATTTCAAACCTTCGGAATACTCTATACTACACCATCTAAAAATGCTTTTTTAACAGGTGTCAATGTTATTATTGTTCCATTTCTATGCTGGATTTTATACCGTAAAAAACCACCTATCAAATCATTTTTATCAGCAATCATTTGTTTTGCTGGAATTGGCTTGTTAACATTAGATATGGCTACAGGGGTTAATCTAGGTGATATACTAACTTTGATATGTGCTGTTTTTTTTGCACTTCATATAGTTTTTAATGGACATTATAGTAAAAAAATTAGTCCTATAAAGCTTTCAATTATACAGATGTATATAGCATTTATTTTGTCTTTACTCTGTTTCATTGTTATGGATATTAGAACAGTAGAATTAAATATAACCTTGAATGCAATATTAGCTATTTTATATTTAGGTATTTTTTGTACTTCTATTGCATTTTTCATTCAAACTTATGCACAGAAAAAAGTACCAGCTAATAAAGCAGCTATATTCTTATCAACTGAGTCTGTATTCGGAACAATTTTTTCTGTAGTACTGTTAAAAGAATCATTAAGTATTAAACTAATATTAGGCTGTATAGTTATATTTATAGCTATTCTTATATCAGAAGTAGAACTCAAAAAGAAACGATCCTAGACTCTTAATTTTATTAAGTGTATAAGATTTTACCTATCATGTAAGCTTCATACTAATCAATAAAGACTTTAATTACCAAAGATGATAATGATATGTACTCATTGTCATCTTTTTAATACCTCTATTTTTAACTAACTAGTAGTAAACGCATTTACTTACCTTTACAATTATACTATGTATTTATAGATAATTATTTAGATCACCGTACTGCATCAATAACCTAATAGATATCATTCCATATTATATAAAATAAGGACAAAAAAAACAGCCTATTAAGCTGTAAATAATTGCGGAGAAAGGATTTGAACCTTTGACCTTCGGGTTATGAGCCCGACGAGCTACCAGACTGCTCCACTCCGCGCCAGTATAAAATTCTTATGTTAAAGCGTTTTAAGGCGCCAATCGGATTTGAACCGATGATGAAGGTGTTGCAGACCTCTGCCTTACCACTTGGCTATGGCGCCATAGTATATTATATGCATAGTGCATTAATTTTGTCAATAACAAAATCGGCAGCCATCTACTCTCCCAAGTCGTCTCCAACTAAGTACCATCGACCGTTTATGTCTTAACCATCGTGTTCGGTATGAGAACGGGTGTTTCCCATAAACGCATTACCACCGAAAATGACTCGTAGGGGAATCGAACCCCTGTTACCGCCGTGAAAGGGCGGTGTCTTAACCGCTTGACCAACGAGCCTTATTATTTAACTCCCCGAGTGGGACTCGAACCTACAACCCTTCGGTTAACAGCCGAATGCTCTACCATTGAGCTATCGAGGATTACTTTTATAAACATTCAAAACAACACATTGCACAACAAATTATCCTTTAATCAACCTCTGCATTTGCTACATAACTTATATATCTTAACTCTTAGCTTAACTACTTAAGCTTGGTCAAGCCCTCGACCTATTAGTATCGGTCAGCTGAACATGTTACCATGCTTACACCTCCGACCTATC
>NZ_BTPT01000023.1:0-48104 GCF_054408565.1 Vallitalea sediminicola | reverse complement strand
TTCCTATACCTATACATCCACGGACTTCCTGTACCGAACACACCATTTCAACCTAAAATCTCTACTCCACATTCAACCTTCAACAAATTACCTCTTATTCAACACTTAATTAATGAAGTAAAAAGGTCACTACATATTAAATACTGTAGCAACCTTAAACTAATCATAACCATCTATTTTCTATATTTTTTAAACATAGCCTTCATCTTCTTCTTTTCTTCCAATCTTACCCTTGCATTTTTCTTACTTTCTATAAACCGCAACTCTCTCTTAAGCTTATTAAAATTATCAAGTCTTTCTCTCTCTAATTCTCCATTTTCAATTGCTTGTATGACAACACATCCTGGTTCATTAGTATGCGTACAATCTCGAAATCTACACTTTTTACTTAGTTCATCAATATCGCTAAAAGTATCTGATAAAGCATTTCCATCTTCTCCTTCGCTCCATAACCCCAGTTCTCTCATCCCTGGAGTATCTATGACCATACCACCATCTTCAAGTATTATTAATTGCCTATGGGTTGTTGTATGTCTACCTCTATCGTCACCTTCCCTTGCCTCATTGACTTTTAATATTTCTTCACCGCATAAAGTATTTATTAATGTAGATTTGCCTACTCCAGATGAACCTAATACCACTGAAGTTTTTCCTTTTTGGAAATATTTCTTAATCTGAGATATACCTATACCTTCTAATGAACTGATTGCATAAGTACTCACACCAAAAGCTATATTCTCTACTTCTATCATTCGTTCATCAGTATTATCACAAAGGTCAGCTTTACTTAAGATTATAACTGGCTCTGCCCCACTCTCCCAAGCTATGGTTAAATACCTTTCCAGTCTATTGATGTTGAAGTTATTGTTGAGTGATGCAACTATAAAAACATAATCAAAATTAGCTGCAACTACTTGACCTTCTATAGTTGAACCTGCTATTTTTCTGACGAATTGACTTTTTCTAGGTAAAACGTGCTGTATAACAACTTTGTCTTCACCATCAATTGGCGTTACAGCTACCCAATCACCTACTGTAGGTAGAGATTCTTTATCAGTTTCATAATACAATTTACCCGAATTAATTCCACTAAGTTCACCATGTTCTGTTATAACTTTGTACATTCCTCTGTTTTCAACTAGTATACGTGCAGGTATTAGCCCTTTATTATAATAAGTCTCAAACCTCTCTTCTAAATCTTGATTCCATCCATACATGTTAATTATCATAAATATTATTACCTTCCTTATTTTTCTCCAGAAAAAAATCCTAGTGCACCGTTCATTCATCGCACTAGGATTATAGTTATCCACATAAGTATAGAGTTATATAATATTTATACACAAACCTTCCCTACATATTAACAAGAAAAGTCCTTTATCAATAAATATAAAAACCTAGGCAATAAAATGACACTGCTCTAGGTCTAATAATTATTCTAATTATAAATTTTTCCCTGGGAGCAGTTCAATCTTCAATTGTTTAGTTACCTGTAATACCATATCCATTTTTAACATGTAACACCACTCCTTTCAAAAATCAAATTTATAGGTACATTTTATCATACATTCTTCACTTTTAAAAGCATTATTGGATATTTTAATTTTCTTAAATACACTCTTTACCACATTAAATTCAAAAATTGTTGACAAGAGTCAAAAAACCAAGTATACTGTAAACAAACATAAACGATCAAATAAAAACTAATAAAAACAAATTTTAAAACAAAAAATAACAAAGCGGTGAAAAAAATATGTTAAAAGCAGAAAGAAGAAATTATATAATCCAGCATTTAAAAGAAAATGGAACAGTCATAGTAGAAGATCTAGCAAAGACTTTAGATATTTCTCCCATGACAATTAGAAGAGATTTAAAATATTTAGAGGACAATGAGTTCATTACAAGAACCCACGGAGGAGCTGTTTTACATGATATGCTCATTGAAGAAGTTCCCTATAATAAAAAAACCTCTGTTCATTTGGAAGAAAAACAAAAAATTGCTAAATATGCAAGTGAATTGATCAAAGAAGGACATACTATCATATTAGATGCAGGTACAACTAATATGGAAATTGCTAAACATATAAAACATATAAAAAACTTAAAGGTAATTACACCAGATTTAATGATTGCTTTGTTTCTTTCAAAATTTCAAGGGATGCAAGTATATTGTACCGGCGGTTTTATCCAAGGGACAACAGGATCATGTCTAGGTTCAGAAGCAATAGATTTTATTGGAAAAATATGTGTAGATATTGCTTTTATAGGTACAAGTTCTGTAGATTTGGATAAAGGCCTAACTACCCCTAGTCTAGAAAAGCAAAGAATAAAACAACAAATAATGAATTCTGCTGATGAAGTTATATTAGTAACTGACCATTGGAAATTTGGCAATAGAAGCTTTGCAAAAATTTGTTATTTAGATCAATTAGATAGAATCATTACTGATGAAGGAATCGATAAACATACATTAGATCAACTTAATCAATTAGGTGTTGTAGTGGATCTAATATAGTAAATATATATCAAGAAAGGAGGCTATCATGCCGGAAGTTGTAATTATTGCAGATGATTTAACAGGTGCTAATGCAACAAGTGTTTTATTATCTAGAACTGGCTATCGAGCAGCTACATTCCTAAAATTAGAAGCTTATGATGAAAAGTTGCATGGAGATTTTAAAATAATCTCTATTAGTACAGATAGCAGAGGAATATCAAAAGATATTGCTTATAAAAAAGTATCACAAGTAACTGAATTTTTCTATGATAAAAATGTAAAACTATTTTCTAAACGTATTGATAGTACTTTGCGAGGAAATGTAGGAAGTGAAATTGATGCAGTCCTTGATCATTTAGAGGACGATACAATTGCTATTGTAGTAGCTGCTTTTCCTTCATCAGGGCGAATTACTATAGGAGGATATCTAATGGTAAATTCTGTACCACTAGAGAATACAGATGTTGCAAAAGATCCTAAAACACCTGTTTACACCTCTTATGTTTCTAAATTAATTCAAAATCAAAGTAAATATAATGTGGATTATATTCCACTCAATCAAATCTTAAAAGATCAAGACACTTTACAGGAAAAAATTATTCATAGCAAGGAAATAGGCAATAAGATTATTGTAATGGACGCTACCACCAATGCAGATATTGAAATAATAGCAAGTGCTGTAAAAAATACAGGTCTAAAAGTTATTGCCGTAGATCCAGGTCCTTTTACTGCTGCATTGACTAAAGCATTCATTGATAAACCTAGAATTATTCCAGGACAAAAAGTAATGCTTACTGTAGGAAGTGTAAGTAATCTAACAAGGAGACAATTAGAAGCATTAAAAGTAAAACATGTTTCTTTGTTTGAAAGAGTTAATCCTAAATCACTTATTTATGATGATACCCGTGATAATGAAATAAATGCAATTGTAGAAAACTTGATAAATAAAATGGGAAATTACAACATTATAGGTGTTGTAACCACTACTGATGAAACAGAAGTGTTGGATTTACATGAAATTGCACAGGATCTAGAAATATCAGAAGATGATGTATCCTTAAGAATATCAAGTGGATTAGCTGAAATAACAAGACGCTTAATGGAAAAAACATCTGGAGTTATTGGGGGTTTATTTACCAGTGGTGGCGATGTTACTGTAGCTGTATGTAGAGAATTGCAATCAGCAGGAATAGAGGTAAAAGATGAAGTATTACCTCTTGCAGTCTATGGAAGAATTATTAAGGGTCAATATGAACACATGCCTATTATTACTAAAGGTGGATTAATTGGAGAAATTCATGCCATTACTAAGTGTGTAGATTATTTATTAACAAAAGTATCTACTGAATATCATAAAAACACAAATTAACCAAAAGAAAGGGACGATAAAATGCACAGAAGTTATATAGGCATTCCGATGGGAGATCCTGCTGGGATTGGACCTGAAATTGTAGTAAAAGCCTTAGCTAAGGAAGAAGTACATAATACATCAAAACCAGTTGTAATTGGAGATAAAAAAACGTTACAACAAGCTATGGAATTTTGTAATGTACAATTAGAAATTAATGTTATTGAAGATGTTAAAAAAGGGAATTATCAAAAAGGTATTCTTAATCTAATTGATTTAGAAAATGTAGATATTGAAAAATTAGAAATGGGAACAGTTCAAGGTATGGCTGGAAAAGCTGCTTTTGATTATATTGAAAAAACAGTTGAACTAGCTCTATCTAAAAAAGTAGATGCCATAGCCACTACACCAATAAACAAAGAAGCCTTCAAAGCTGGAGGAATAAATTATATTGGTCACACAGAAGTCTTAGAAGACTTAACCAATAGCAAAGATCCACTTACTATGTTCCAAGTATATGATTTAAGAGTTTTCTTTTTATCACGTCATGTATCACTAAAAGAAGCTTGTGAGATTACTACTAAAGAAAGAGTTTATGAATATATCATTAGATGTTCAAAAGCTTTATCCAGATTAGGAATTACTAATGGAAAAATGGCTGTTGCTGGATTGAATCCACATAGTGGTGAACATGGACTTTTCGGAAATGAAGAAGTAACAGAGATTAGTCCAGCTATCATAAAAGCTCAAAAGGCTGGAATTGATGTAGTAGGTCCAGTATCAGCTGATTCAGTTTTTTACTTTGCTCTTAAGGGAAGCTATGATGCTGTATTATCCCTTTATCATGATCAAGGACATATTGCTACAAAAATGGTGGATTTCGAAAGAACTATATCAATTACCAACAATCTTCCTTTTTTAAGAACTTCAGTTGATCATGGAACAGCTTTTGACATTGCCGGAACAGGTAAAGCAAGTGAAGTCAGTATGGTAGAAGCTATTCGATTAGCCGCTTTATATGCTCCGAATTTTACAGCTACAGTTTGCTAGATTGATTTAATCATTAGATGCAACCCATATTAAGTTGATATTCTAATGTTAAATAAAACCAAAACTTCAAGGAGGGTTTTTCATGAAAAAAATAGTTAGTTTATTTATGATTGTTTTAATGATCGTTGTATTTGTCGGGTGTGGGAATAAGGGTAATGAATCTAAAAAAGAAAATAATGAAACAACTAAGAATGAGGAAACAAATCAAAAAGACAAACCAAATGAGAAAGCAACGATTATCAGGATTGCTTATACTCTATCTCCAGAATCACATTATCACAAAGGCTTAGAGAAATTCGCTGAACTTGTGGAAGAGAAATCTAATAATCAAATAGATGTACAATTATTTCATAGTGCACAGCTAGGTAGTGAAAGAGATGCAATTGAAGGTGTGTCAATGGGAACACTAGAAGCAACTTTATCATCTACAGGACCTTTAGCTAACTTCTCGAAGAAATTTATGCTCTTTGACTTACCATTCATTATTCAAGACAGAACTACCGCATTTGAAGCATTAGATGGTCAGCTAGGATTAGATATGTTATCTTCATTAGACAGTACAGGTATAAAAGGATTAGGATTCTGGGAAAACGGGTTCAGAATGTTAACTAATAGTAACCGACCAATCAATACTCCCGAAGACGTAAAAGGATTAAAGATAAGATTAATGGAAAATCCAGTTCATATGGAAACTTTCAAGGCTCTAGGTGCACAGCCAGTACCAATGCCTTTTGGAGAGTTATTCACAGCATTACAACAAAAAACTGTTGACGGTCAGGAAAATCCATTAGTAATTATTGATACAAGTAAATTCTATGAAGTACAAGACAATCTAGCTATAACAGGACATTTCTATTCTCCAGCAGTATTCATGATAAACAAAGATTTCTTCAACAGATTAACTCCTGAATTACAAGATGCAATAACTAATGCAGAAAGTGAAGCTCGTACATGGCAAAGAGATTATTGTATTAACCTAGAAGAAGAATTAGTTGAAACATTAAAATCAAAAGGAATGGAAATCACATATCCAGACAAAAAAGCTTTCCAAGAAGCTACTCAATCAGTTTATGATAAATTCAAAGATGAGATTGGTGAAGATCTAATTAATCAATTACTTAAGAAATAATATCTTATTTTTAATGACGACTCTTTGATTAATAAGAGTCGTCAAATATCTTAGGAGGTAGGTATTTTGAGAAAAATATTAAATAACTTAGAAGAATATATTCTAATTATCATTTTCCCAATAATGACTATTACAGTCTTTATCTCAACGATTTTTAGATATTTTAAATTGGGAGCTATTCCATGGTCAGAAGAGCTTGCAAGGTATTTGATGATATGGATTGCTTATATAGGAGCTAGTTTAGGAATTAAGAAAAATGCACATTTAGGTGTTGAAATTGTAGTTAATAAGTTACCCAAAAAACTAAAAGCAGCTTCAAAATATTTAAGAATAGCCATTATCTTGATGTTTAATTTTTTGATTATAACATTCTCTTTCAAAATCATTAATCATCAAATGAATATAGGACAACTCTCCCCTGCATTGGCTATACCTATATGGTATGCATATCTTGCAATACCAGTAGGCGCATTACTAATGATCATTCGTTCAATACAGATGGTTGTTTGCAAAAATAAACAAGTTGTGAACTAGTAAAAATACTTGTAAGAAAGGATGGAAATTTAATGGTTCTTTTGTTATTTGGAAGCTTGTTAATATTACTTTTATTAAATATACCTATCGCTGTGTCATTGGGAGTATCTTCTATTGTTGCTTTGACATTTGGAGATATGCCGACTCCATCTTTTGTTGTGGCACAGAGAATGTTCACATCCCTAGATTCATTTCCTTTTATGGCAATTCCTTTCTTTATGTTAGCTGGAGGATTAATGGAAAGAGGCGGAATCTCTGTACGGTTAATTAAATTTGCCAAAGCATGTGTAGGAAGTACTGTGGGAGGATTAGGTATTATCACAATAATTGCTTCTGCGTTTTTTGGGGCGATATCTGGTTCTAATCCAGCTACAGTTGCAGCTATTGGTGGAATTATGATTCCAGCTATGATAAAGGCGGGATATCCAAAGGATTTTGCTTCTGCTATTGCAGCTGCAGGTGGAACATTAGGAGTTATCATTCCTCCTAGTATCCCAATGATTACATATGGAGTTGTAGCAGGTGTTTCTATCAGTACATTATTTACAGCAGGAATTATTCCAGGTATTCTTATTGGACTTAGTTTAATAGGTGTAATATTCTATTACTCCAAGAAATTAAAACTCCCAAAAGGTGAACCTACAAGCTTAAAGAATTTGATAGTAACATTTAAGGAAGCTATTTTAGCACTACTTATGCCTGTAATTATTTTAGGCGGAATATATGGTGGAGTATTCACACCAACAGAAGCTGCAGCAGTTGCTGTTATCTATTCCTTTATCGTTAGTGTTTTTGTCTATAAGGAATTAAAAATGAAAGATTTGGGACAGGTAATTTTGAAGAGTGCTATAAGTACTTCTGTAGTACTATTCGTTATTGCTAATTCTGCTTCATTTTCTTGGATTATCACAAGTGCGCAAATACCAGCAAAAGTAACAACAGCCATGATGAGTTTATCATCAAACGTTATTGTTATCACTACATTGATAAATATAATGTTACTTTTCTTGGGTAGTTTTCTAGAAACACAAGCGATTATTTTGTTAGTTGCACCTATTTTGTTGCCACTTACAGCTTCATTAGGCATCAGCCCTATTCTATTAGGTATAATAATTGTTGTTAATACTTCTGTGGGAATGATTACACCTCCTATGGCCGTTAATCTTTTTGTGGCATGTGGTATATCTGGTCTGAAGGTTGAAGCCATCAGTCGTAAAATAATTGCTTTTTTAGTTGTAGAAATAATTATTGTATTAATGATTACAAACTTTCCACAAATATCATTGTTCTTACCTGAATTACTACAATAAAAGTTTCTCATATTGATTATCTAAAATATAGCTTCTTTGGAAGTAAAAACACCTTAAAAAATCTTAAGGTGTTTTTTGTTATTAGTTCACATGGATAAAGAAGGTAATCCTTTAATTAGGTTACCTTCTTTATCCACAACAAATTTTTTAATTATGATTATGAAATTAATTTATGTTATACTAATTTTATCTCCATAAATATTATTTTTTATTAAAATTCTAACATAATTTATTCTAATTAAGCCAATAATATTATAAGTAAATGTATCAATCATGCATTAAATTTAATAGAAACGTACTAAAAATTCATTGTACATTTTAATATGTCAAGTAGCTTAAGTGTCTATTCCAAGAAATATATTATAAAACACAATATATATTTGCTTTTTAATATACATTTGCTTTAATATATGTATTATAGTGATATTTTTTTCTGACTAAGCATTTTTAGAAGCTTCATTTGGTATACAATTGGTAAGTTTATCATTGAAAAAAATACCATACACATTATCAACATCCAGCTTCAAAATTTCAATAATTTTAGTTACTTCACGTAAATTGAAATCCACTATACCAAGTTCTTTTCTATTGTAAGTTTTTTGTGTTATGGATAGCTTTCTTGCCATTTCTACCTGTGTGTACCCCATAGAAGCTCTGGCAGATTTTAATCTATAAGTATTCATACAATCACCTCCCAGCACTTACCATTCGAACAAGTAAATCGTACCATACCATTTGGTAAGTGTCAACTAATAGTTTGTATTTTTGGTAATACTAATTTTAATTTTGGTAAGTAAGTATTATACTATTAATGAAATATCTCAAAGGGTATATATATATATTACAAAAATAATTATTTAAAGTGGTGTTTATAATGGATAATAATTCTATTGGTTATCGAATATTAAATCTTAGAAAAAAAAAGCAATTTACACAAAAAGAATTAGCTGGCAAAGTTCATGTTACAGAAGCAACAATGTCAAGATATGAGAATAACCTTCGAGAGCCTAAGGGCGAAATAATTAATAGAATTGCTTTAGCTTTAAATACTACCACTGATTATCTGCTAGGAAGAAGCAATAACTCTCTTCCCATTAGGGAGTTAGACGATAATAAATCCATAGATGTAGATCTTGATACTTTTATAGAAAAACTAGAAGAAGGAGACGGGTTAAAATTTCATGGAGAACTTATTGATGAACAAACAAGAAGTATTATCTTAAAAACCTTAATACATGCAAGGGAAATTGCAGAAGAAATGCATCAAAATAAGGTAAATCTTACTAAGCAGTAATTATGAATGCAAGTATCCTTATCGATATTTAATAATATCATACTCTACACTCTCTAAGAGCAGAAATTTATTTTTCTGCTCTTAAACTCTATTTATATTCATATACTTATATATAAAAAATATAAGGAGCTATTTAATGAATATAGGAATCTATTCAAGAAAATCTAAAATCACAGAATCCGGAGAATCCATTAAAAACCAAATAGAATTATGTAAAGAATATGCTTATAAATATTTCAAAGTACAAGACCTTTACATATATGAAGATGAAGGCTTTTCAGGAGGTAATACCAAACGTCCCAAATATCAAGAAATGCTTAGAAATGCAAAAGAAAGAAAATTTGATGTTCTTATATGTTATAGATTGGATAGAGTCAGTAGAAATGTATTGGATTTTTCTAATATATTAGAAACATTATCTTTCAATAACGTTGAATTCGTTAGTATTAGAGATCATTTTGATACCTCTACACCTATGGGGCGTGCTATGATGTATATAGCCAGTGTCTTTGCACAATTAGAGCGTGAAACAATCGCAGAAAGAATAAAAGATAATATGTATAAACTAGCTGAAACGGGTAGATGGCTAGGAGGTATAACACCTCTAGGATATAATGCAACTAGAATACTAGATAATAATACTGGAAAATCAATATCTATTCTTACTAACGAAGCACAGGAAATTAAATTAGTGGAAATAATTTTCAAAAAATATTTAGAATTTGGTTCTCTTACTAAACTACAACTATACACTCTCAAAAACAGTTTGAAAACTAGAAATAATAAAGATTTTAATATAAGTTCACTCAAAAATATATTGATTAATCCTGTTTATATGGCAGCAGATAATCAAGCATATGATTATTTCCTGGAAAATAACTCATTAATCAACAAAGAATTGAACAATATGGATTTTGATGGAACTTATGGAATTATGGCTTACAATAAAAACAACGAAAAAAAACATACTCCAAGTAAAAGAGAACTCTCCAAATGGATCATTTCTATTGGTGTTCATCGTCCAATCGTAACATCAACCACTTGGATAAAAACACAAAAAATGCTGTTATCCAATATTCATAGAGGTTACTCCCTAGATAGCAAAACAGCAATACTTACCCCACTTATTAAATGCAAGAACTGTAAAGTACCCCTAAAAATAATTAGTAAATATGAAGATAAACAGGTTAAACATTTTTATTATAAATGTCGAGTCAAAGAATCTACTAAAAGTACTGACTGCCATGTAAAAAATCTTAAAGGGAACATCTGTGAAAATTTAATTTTTGATTCAATAGAACAATATCTAACAGTTGATAATCTTATCAATAAATTAGAAAACTATATACATAAAGAAACAAACCATGATAAAGATAAAAAAATAGCTGGCTTGGAAAAAGAAATCACTGAAACCAAAAATACCATTTATCAATTAACCTTAATATTATCAAGTAAAACTTCTTCTGCTTCAAAATATATAATTAACGAAATTGAACAGATGGATGATAAATTACAATCCCTGAATAAGCAGTTGAATATCCTTATTAAAACATGCGATACTGATAATGATACAACTTATAATTGTAAGCTTAACCACCTCATTGATGGTAGCATTCATAACATATTATCTCATGAACAAAAAAAAATAGTGATTAATAAAACCATTAAAAATATTCTATGGGATGGTGATAAACTAGAAGTTGAACTTCTACCAATCAATAACCTTTAAAGTTGTTTTTCATTACAAATAGATGAAGCTATTAGTATGGGTGACAAAGTTGTCGTTCTAAGTAAACGACCAGCAACCATAAAAAAAATCTTTGATATCAAGTTGACTATGGAAAACAAAACACCCTTTAATTCAAGAAGTGCTCCTGAATTCCGTTATTATTTTAATGCCATTTGGAAGGAGCTAGATAAGAATGATTAATCATAATATATCACCTGAGCAAAATAAGTATCTTAGAAAAGTTAAGAAAGAAAAAAAAATCATCCTTTTATATCAAATAATTATCTTATTAGTACTTATAATTACCTGGGAAATATGTTCACTATTAGGAGTAATCGATTCTTTTATATTCAGCTCACCATCGAGAATAGTTAAAACCTCTATAGAGATGTTAATGGATGGTTCCCTACTCTATCACATATGGGTAACTTTGTATGAAACAATAATAAGTTTTGTATTAGGAAGCATCTTAGGTATTATTATAGCTATTATTCTATGGTGGAACAATAAGATATCAAAAATACTGGAACCCTATCTCATAGTATTCAATAGTTTACCCAAAACAGCATTAGCACCTATTTTTATTGTTTGGCTTGGTCATAATACAAGATCAATAATCATAACCGCCTTAACAGTTGCTATAGTAGTTACAATCATTAATGTTTTTAATGGCTTCATGAATGTGGATAAAGAAAAAGTCAAACTCATCTACACCTTCAATGGCAAAAAAATAGATGTACTAAAAAAAGTTATCATTCCAGCTAACTTTTCCAATATCATCAGTACAATGAAAGTTAATATAGGATTATCGTTTATTGGTGTAATCATCGGTGAGTTCATTGCTGGCAGAGCTGGTCTTGGTCAATTAATTGTATACGGTAGTCAAGTACTGAAAATGGACTGGGTAATGATGAGTATCATCATACTAGCATTGTTGGCAACAGGTCTATATGAGCTTATTGTCTTTGCAGAAAAAAAAGTAAATAAACTGAATGAATAATTAAAATAAGGGGAGGTGCCTATAACGCATCTCCCCTAAAAAATGACCTTTAAAAGGCTATAACTATTCCTCCATCATTAGCATAAGTAGAAGATAAACCTTTCATTTCGACAATAAATATATCTTTAAAATTATACGTATCATTAACCTTTTCTTTTATCGAATTAGCTCTTTTAAAACAATTACAATGTGCAATTACTAACAGGCTATCTTCAAGATTATCTTTTGTTTCGCCAATTGCTGCAATCATTTTGCTAATGGCTTTATTAATCCCTCGACCTTTGTTAATCATAATTATTTCGCCTTTACCATTAGAAGCTAATACAGGTTTTATATTAAGTACATTGGCTATAGCAGCCTTTACTAGACTCATTCTTCCAGTTTTCACAAGATTATCTAGTTTATTTAGTACGAATAATGTTTTCATTTCTTTTATATAGTTGCTGATAGAATCTACTATCTGTGTATAAGTCTTTCCTAATTTTGCTAGATAATCAATTTTTAATGTCAATAATACTTCACCCGCTGATGCACTAAGTGAATCAAATACATGTATATTCTTATTATCATTTTCACTAAGGTAAATATCTTTTGCTATTTCAGCACTGTTATAGCTTCCACTTAATTTACTAGATAAAGTTATAACAAATACGTTTTCTTCTTCACCTGCAAATCTATCAATATACTCTGCCGGTGAAGGACATGCAGTCTTAGGTACATTTGTACTCGCATTCATTTCTTGGACAAATTCGTCAACCTGAAATGAATCGTCATCCCTGTATCTTGTACCCTCTAGCTCTATGGTAAGTGGGGTTATCTCTACGTTCATATTTTGTTTCATCTTATTAGTTATATCACAACTGCTGTCTACTACAATCTTAAAATTCAATGAATAGCCTCCTCAACATCTATACTGCACAATGTAGTTATTAATACTACTTAATATTACCATATATGAAAAAATAATAAAAGGTTCTTTTATCTTTTTAGTTAATTAACATAAATTATTTTGTGTAAAACTTAACATTTTATACTACATATCAACATTTTAATATTTATAAACTATAAAACTTACTAAATAATTTGTCCATATCCAGTAAATCTTTTACTCCTACTAATTCATTAACTGAATGCATTGCAAGCATAGGCACTCCAATATCTACTGTTTTTACAGGCACATAGGATGTAGTAATGGGTCCTAGCGTTTTTCCTCCTGGTATAGTTGAATTGTTAACATATTTTTGATATGGAATATCTATATTATGGCATAACTGCTGAATTACACCTGTTGATTCACAATCTGTGGCATAGCTTTGTTTAGCACTTAACTTAATCACTATTCCTTCATTAAGTAAAGGTTTGTTAGTTGGGTCATTCTTTTCTACAGCATTAGGATGTAATGCATGAGCGGCATCAGCTGAAATCATAAATGATTCATCTAACATTCTATAGTGTTTTGATTTAGTTCTACTAAGTGCCATTGATATTCTGTCTAATATATTAGCGAACATTACTGAATCGGCACCTTGCTTAGTCCTGCTTCCTATTTCTTCATTATCAAAACATCCAGCTATATTAATACCACTTTTATTTTCTATTTCAGTAATTGCAGAAAGACTACTATATACCATA
The DNA here is from genome assembly GCF_054408565.1 of Vallitalea sediminicola. NCBI lineage: Bacteria > Bacillati > Bacillota > Clostridia > Lachnospirales > Vallitaleaceae > Vallitalea > Vallitalea sediminicola. The sequence goes on along the minus strand of NZ_BTPT01000023.1, from coordinate 34,581 downwards.
GCCAAATTATCTAATCTTGAAGATTGTGCAAATTCCTCATTGATACCAATGATATTTCCCTCTCCTACTAAATAGAGGAAGAGTTCGAAATCCAAGATATCACCTACTTCAGCATCAAGTTCTTTTGCAATATGTGATACTAGATAATTATCTTTTTCCAGTGTATCATTAATTTGTCCAATAAGAGGTAAAATATCTTTTTGAGGATTAAATTTGGCACCTTCATTGACATCTCTATTCATATGAATAGCCAAACTTGGTATTGTAAGTATGGACTTCTTGAAATCTATATATTTTATTATTGGTTTCATCAGATTATCAGATTTCAGTGCTACTTTACCAGCTAGTGACAAAGGTCTATCTAACCATGTATAATATATAGGTCCTCCGTAGACTTCTGTATTGAGTGTAATGTAATTTTCTGTTTTTATTTCTGAAATAGGTTTTATCTTGAAACTTGGACTATCTGTATGTGATATTATTATTTTATATCCCATGTCGTCAACTAATTCTCCTACTGTAAAAGCTACGACTGTTGATGAATAAGGGATAATATAATATTTACCACCTCTTTGTACCTGCCACTCATCTTTCATTTTCAATTGTGTAAATCCTGCTCTATCAAGTAATTTCTTCCCTTCAATAACTCCATGATATGGGGAAGGACTGTTTTTTATGAATGTCATTAAATCTTTTGCATAACTCATACTTGTTCTCATTTTTTATTTTCCTTTCTTTTTCATTATTTAACTTGATTAATCTATATATGTTAAATTAAATCATTTGTTGGTTAAGTTTTTGATTTAACATATTTATTTTATATAAAATCTCCACAAATAATCAGCCGCTTCTTCAGCGTAATCAATATTAATTCGTTTAGATTTTTTAACATAAGTTATATTATTTTCACCATCACATATATATAAATTATCAGAAAGCAAATCAATTCCATTATGATTAAGATCAAGTGATAATGCTTTACATAGTTTACCTGGTCCATTAGAAAAATTTTTCTTTTGATAAGTATTGAGCTCTTCATAAGCTTTATCATATCTATTGTAAGACATTTTAGTAATATTTTTAACTGTAACTACTCCTCTAATCAAAACAGCACATGGATTATCAATATTTTCTGTAACTACATTAAGACAATAATACATTCCATATATAATGTAAATATACGCATGTCCAGCTTCACCCCACATTACTTCGGTTCTAGGTGTTCTTCTTCCTCCATAAGTATGACAAGCTTTATCATCAATTCCTTTATATGCCTCAACATCAGTTATTTTTACAATAACCTCTTCATCGTTATCATTATATACTAGATGCTTACCTAATAATTCTTTTGCTACTATCAATGTATCTCTTTCATAGAAATCTCTCTTTAATTTATTCATATGTAAACAACTCTACTTTCTATACATGTTTTTGAAAATAACACTTGGTTTTGGTGATATACTACTTACTTAATAATATTACAATAAAAGTATTGAAAGTTCTACCTCTATTTTGTATGATATACTTTAAGAGTACAATTTAGATTGATGCTCTGGAAGGAATGGTGCTATATGATATCTTTTAACGTAATCGATATAAAACTTTTTATGAATAATCTATTAAGAGATACAATGTTTGATGAATTTGAAGTATCAAATGTTGAACTTAATACTTTTACTAAATTCAATATATCTTGTGATTTAAATAAAAAATACCTATCGTCAGATGAGGTAGAAATACTTGGAGATAGAAAACTGGTTAAATGGTCAGAAATAAAGGATATAGCTTTCTATATGATAAAAGGAAATAAAACTCCTTCATATCTTAAAATTGTTTTCACTCTACCCCACGATAAAATAGAAAGCATAGTTGCTAAACATCAATTGAATACTAAAGCTGATAATATCAATGGATTATTTATCAATATTTTATTTGAAGATAATATTCTCAAATGTACAACTGGAAGTTCCATCAGTATATTTACATTAGATAAAACATTAGAAAATTATTGGGATAGTTCAGTAAAAACATTTTTTAAAAAACATGGTATCGCTGTATAAAGGCATATATACGGGATATTCATTAAGTATACTTCTTTTTGTTAGCACTCTTCCAAGATGAGTGCTAATTTTTTCTTGACATCTCTTAGAAATACATTTATTATATCTTATATAAGTTTTAATAATACACACATAATTTATAACATAAATTAATAATATTTTACGAAAAACGTTAGGAGGAGTTAAGAATGAGTACTGAAAAAGGGAATTTATCCATCCATAGTGAAAATATTTTTCCAATAATTAAGAAATGGTTATATTCTGACCATGATATATTTGTTAGAGAACTTATCTCTAATGGATGTGATGCTATAACTAAGTTAAAAAAATTAAATGCAATGGGCGAAATGTCTCTATCTGAAAATACTGAATTCAAAATTGAGGTTATTGTTGATGACAAAGAAAAAACTTTGACTTTTATAGATAATGGTATTGGTATGACTGATGAAGAAGTTAAGCAATACATTAATCAAATTGCTTTCTCTGGTGCAGAAGATTTTCTTAATAAATATAAGGATAAGGCTAATGAAGATCAGATTATAGGTCACTTCGGACTTGGTTTCTATTCTGCATTTATGGTAGCAGAAAATGTTACAATAGATACTCTTTCATATAAAGAAGGCTCAAAAGCTGTACGCTGGGTAAGTGACGGCGGTAATGAATATGAAATGAGCGATAGTGATAAAACTGAAAGAGGAACTAAAATTACATTAAGTATCGGTGATGAAGGAAAAGATTTCTTAAATGAATACACAGTTAGAAGTACAATACAGAAATATTGTTCTCTAATGCCTATAGAAATCTATCTTACCAATCCTAATAAGGAAGAACCTAAGGTAGAAAATGAAGAAGAAAATGGTGAAGTTAAAGAACCTGAAGCACCAAAACCATTGAATGATACTACTCCATTATATTTAAAGAAACCTAATGAGTGTACTGATGAAGAATACAAAGAATTCTATAGAAAGATTTTTATGGATTTCAAAGAACCATTGTTCTGGATTCACCTTAACATGGATTATCCATTCAATTTAAAAGGAATACTTTATTTCCCAAAATTAGGTAATCAATTTGATACAATGGAAGGACAAATCAAGTTATATAACAACCAAGTTTTTGTTGCCGACAATATCAAAGAGGTTATTCCAGAATTCTTACTATTATTAAAAGGTGTCTTGGATTGTCCTGACCTACCACTTAACGTATCAAGAAGTTTCTTACAGAATGATGGTTTTGTTAAGAAAATTTCTGCATACATTAGTAAAAAGGTTGCAGACAAACTTAATTCATTATTTAAAAAAGAAAAAGAATCCTATGAGAAATTCTGGGATGATATTCATCCATTCATTAAATTCGGTTGCTTAAAAGATGATAAATTCTTTGATAAAACTAAGGGAATAGTCTTATATAAAACAACAACAGGTGATTATGTAACTCTTGAAGAATATCTTGAAAGAAATAAAGAAAAGCATGAAAATAAAGTATACTATGTAACAGATGAAACACTTCAATCCCAATATATTAAGATGTTTAAAGATAATGGTATGGAAGCTGTCATAATGAATGCAACTATTGATCAACCTTTCATATCTCATATGGAAATGAAGGAAAATGAAAATAATATAAAATTTGCAAGAATAGATGCTGACTTGACAGATAGTCTAAAAGATGAAGATAGTACAAGTGAGGAAGATAGCAAAAAGCTTAATGAAGAAGTTCAAACTATTTTCAGAAAAGCTCTTAGCAATGAAAACCTTAGCGTAAATATGGAAAATCTAAAATCAGAAGACATCTCTGCCATGATAATATTACCTGAAGAGTCTCGTAGAATGCAGGATATGAGTAAAATGTATGGTATGTTCGGAATGGATAGTACCGCTATGCCAAGTAATGAAAGTCTTCTACTTAATAAGAAAAACAAATTAGTAAAATATATCATTGAAAATAAGGATAACGAAAACACTGAGATATTCTGTAATCAAATTTATGATTTAGCTATGATCAGTCATAAACAGTTAACACCTGAAGCAATGACTAGATTTATTGAAAGAAGCAATGAGATTCTTAAAAAATTAATCTAAACATTACTTGATTATATTTGACAAATTTCTACATTAGTGATATTATAATACAAAATTTAATAGTTTAGTATGGTAGAGGAGCATTTTACATTAGTAAGTGATTTGATTTGTCCAGGCAAAAGTGATAATTACTGAAAGGGTACTATGCCGAAGAAGAAAATACCTGTTTTATTTTCTGTCTGGGTATATAGTCAATAGCTATATAACTGTCATATATAATAATATTATATATGGGGTGCTACTTGTGATGTTTAATATTGATTTTCACAGTCGGCACACAACGCCGGCTGTTTTTTTATTAAAATTTTCTCCTCCACTTATTACTGAAATATTAAACAAAAATTTCAATTATTTTAGTTAATAGCAATATAATATATTAAGTAAGTAATTGAAATAGGAGGTCTGATAATTATAAAAATAAATTTCCATATGAAATCGTAAATATTTACTTACCTTATATTGATGTTTTGGAGAAAAACAGATATACTAAAGTATAATTGAAAACTATTTAACAAACGTGGATGATTGTATTACGTAAAGATTTCAAGGAAAACAGTAAGTAATAAATAAATGTAAAGATTATAGAGATATCAATAAAATTTTGTATATAAAATCTTAGGAGGTTAATTGTATGTCTATTTTTACAGGAGCTGGTGTAGCAATAGTAACACCATTTAACGATGATATGAGTGTTAACTATGAAGGATTAGAGAAATTAATTGATTTTCAAATAGAAAATAAAACTGATTGTATTGTTATATGCGGTACAACTGGTGAATCTTCAACACTTAATGATGAGGAACATCTTGAATGTATAAAAGTAGCGATAGACAGGACTAATAAAAGAGTACCTGTTATAGCTGGAACTGGAAGCAATGATACTAAACACGGTATTGAATTATCTAAGAGAGCTGAAAAACTAGGTGCTGATGGTTTATTACATGTAACACCTTATTATAATAAAACAACTCAAAAAGGTTTAATTAGACACTTTTCTTCTATTGCCGGTAGTGTTGATATTCCTGTTGTATTATATAATGTACCATCAAGAACAGGTCTTAACATTGACGTTGATACTGCAGTAGAATTATCAAAAGTAGATAATATTGTTGCTATAAAAGAAGCTAGTGGCAACATAGGTCATATTACTGAACTAGTTGCTAGATGCGAAGGTAATCTTGATCTATATTCAGGTAATGATGATCAGATAGTACCTCTACTCTCTCTAGGTGGTAAAGGCGTAATTTCAGTAGTTGCTAATATTCTACCAAGAGAAACTCATGACATAGTTGCTAAGTTTTTAGCTGGTGATGTAAAAGGTAGTCTTGAACTACAACTAAAATTACATGAACTTATTAAATCACTTTTCTGCGAAGTTAACCCAATCCCAGTAAAAGCTGCTATGAATTATATGGGTCTTCCTTCTGGTCCATGTCGCTTACCACTAATAGATATGGAACCAGCTAATAGATTAAGAGTTGAAAATGCAATAAAAAGATTAGGAATAACTATCTAAATCATTAAACCACTGAATACATTTTGATTCAGTATTCAGTGGTTATTTATTGCTATAGAAAAGGTTTCAAAAATGAAAGGAGTTTTACAATGACTAGAATTATAATGCATGGTTGTAATGGGAAAATGGGACAGGTAATTTCTAAAATAGTTGAAGAAGATAATGATGCAACAATAGTAGCAGGTATTGATATATCTGATGACATTAACAATCCATATCCTGTTTTCACTGATATAAACACTATTGATATTGAAGGAGACGTTATTATTGACTTCTCCACAGCCAAAGCTGTACCTTCATTAATCGACTATGCAAAGTCTAGAAAAATACCTGTTGTATTATGTACAACTGGTCTTAATGATGAACAACTTAATTTAGTTAATGAATCTAGCAAAGAAATTGCAATCCTATTATCTGCTAATATGTCTCTTGGAGTAAATTTACTATTGAACTTAGTTAAGAAAGCTGCAAAAACCCTTACTTCAGCTAATTTCGATATTGAGATTATTGAGAAACATCATAATCAAAAAATTGATGCCCCTAGTGGTACTGCATTAGCTATTGCTGATTCAATCAATGAATCTCTAAACAATGAATATTCCTATACTTATGATAGATCTAAAGAAAGAGTTAAACGTGATTCAAAAGAAATAGGTATCCATGCAGTTAGAGGTGGTTCAATCGTAGGTGAACATTCAATTCTATTTGCTGGGAAAGATGAAATAATTGAGCTTAATCACAGTGCCTTATCAAAAGATATATTTGCTGTTGGAGCTGTAAATGCAGCTAAATTTTTAAGCCAGAAATCTGAAGGTATGTATGATATGCAAAATGTTATAGAAGGTAATTAATATATTTAACTTTAGAATAACTTAGAGCTCGTCATAGATGATATAGATAATATTCTCCTATACATCTACGCCGGGCTTGCTCATATTTTTTATAGGAAAACAATTATTTTTTATTGACAATTTTATTTATTATTATTGAGTATCATTTCTTAGGTATTCATAATATTTTTGTAGGATATTAGGATTAGAATTCAGAAATTTGATGAACTGTTCGATATTCTTCAGAACCACTGGTCTAACGTAATGTTCCATTAATTCTGTATCCTTCAATATACTATCTTCCACTCCAATTATGTTAAGAAATTTTTCTAGAACAATGTGTCTATGATAAAGAAATTCCCCTACCTTCTCTCCTTTTTCAGTGAGACTTATTAATCCATATTTTTCATAATTGACTAATCCTATGGAACTTAGTTTTTGAACAATCTTAGTTGAAGATGAAGGTCTTACATTAAGATTATTAGCCAGTTGATTCATTCTTACATAACTTTCATCTCTACAAATTCTATATATCATTTCCAAATAATCTTCCATGCTAGGGGTTAGATAATTATTTTCCCTATTTAGTATCTCATATCCTCTGAAGGTATAGAACTCTGATAAATTGATGATTATCCCCTCCTTAAGTCTAATTTATTACTTAGGTAATGAATTTATTCCATATCAATGTATTACACATATTATAATAATCCATATGATGCTGAAAAAAAATCCAATAAAATTTTATATGTACTTGCACCAAACAAGTTCTACTTAAATATATTATCCTAAGTGAATTCAAAAAGTTTCTTACGCCTAACTTTCATATAAGTTATATCAATCAAACACCTGTATCCACTAAAAAATATTAAATGATTGAGGTGATCAGCATTATGAGTAACATAATGTCATTGGATAAACTTACAATAGGTCAAAACTGTAGGTTATTACGATTACTTGCAGATGGAATCACTAGAAGAAGATTACTTGACTTGGGATTAGTAAAAGATACTCCTATCAAAGCTTTGTATAAAAGCCCCTGCGGAGACCCCGTAGCATATGAAATTAGAGGTTCGGTAATAGCCCTTCGCTTAGATGTAGCATCTAAAATAATAGTAGAATATATTCCTAAAAAGGAGGACACCATTTAATGGGACTTACTAACCAATCAACTGGTCTAAAAACTCTGAAAAATAGTTTCAATATAGACCTTCAATCTCCAGATGATATAGTTATTGCCTTAGCAGGTAACCCTAATACGGGCAAAAGCACTGTTTTTAATTCACTTACAGGACTAAAACAACATACAGGAAATTGGCCAGGAAAAACAGTCTCTAATGCTAGAGGCACATTCACTCATGATCAACAAAAATATGTACTGGTAGATCTACCTGGAACTTATTCTCTTTTATCAAACTCTGTTGAAGAAGAGATAGCAAGAGATTTTATATGTTTGGGTAAACCTCATGCTGTGGTCGTAATTGCAGACAGCACATGCTTAGAACGAAATCTTAATCTAGTAATTCAAATACTTGAAATCACCAGCAATGTCATTTTATGTGTTAATCTAATTGATGAATCCAAGAGAAAAGGAATTGATATTGATTGCAAAAAATTATCCGCTGAACTAGGAATTCCAGTCATTCCTACTAATGCTAGAAGTGGCATAGGTCTAGATATACTAAAAGATCAATTACATAGTATTATTAAAACAGAACAATCCATATCCCCTATATCTATTGATTATAATGAACAAATAACCAATGCTGTTGATGAACTATCTCCTTTTATATCCCCTATTATCAAAGATGATGTTTTAGATATTAGATGGACATCACTAAGATTACTTGATGGAGATAATTCAATAATAAAATCTATAGAAAAGCATCTTAATATTGACCTATCTACAGATAATGAAATCATGACCAAGATAAAATCCATAAAAGAAGACCTTGAAGAGATACATCATATTAATATAAATACTCTAAGAGAAAAAATAGTATCCAGTATAATTATTAAAGCTGAGACTATAGCTAATAATGTGATAACTAAACATAAGAAGAAATGTAGAGATTTTGATAGGAAAATAGATAAAGTTATTACTTCCAAAGCACTTGGTATCCCAATAATGCTTTTACTTCTGGGAATCATATTCTGGATAACAATTATTGGTGCTAACTATCCATCATCATTATTATCAAATATGTTTTGTAATGCCGAATTAAAACTAACAGAATTCTTTAATTGGATTAGTGCTCCATCTTGGCTCCATGGTATACTTGTTTTGGGATTATTTCGGACTCTGGGCTGGGTAATATCTGTTATGTTACCCCCTATGGCTATATTCTTTCCATTGTTTACACTATTAGAAGATTTGGGCTATCTACCTAGAATAGCTTTTAATTTAGATTACTTTTTCAAGAAGTGCTGTGCTCATGGTAAGCAGGCATTGACCATGTGCATGGGTTTCGGATGTAATGCAGCTGGTATAACATCCTGTAGAATAATAGATTCTCCCCGCGAACGTCTCATTGCAATAATAACCAATAATTTTGTCCCCTGTAATGGCCGCTTTCCTACACTAATTGCACTGGCTACAATTTTTATTGCTGGAATTAGTGGAAGATTTTCATCTGTAATTGGTACCCTAGTAATTCTACTTACTATTGTTCTAGCTGTTTTTTTAACCTTTGGTATTTCAAGATTACTATCACGAACGATACTGAAAGGCGTACCTTCGTCTTTTACATTAGAATTGCCACCATACAGAAAACCACAGATTGGTAAAATATTGATTAGATCACTAATCGATCGAACTATGTTCGTATTAGGGAGAGCCATAGTTGTAGCCGCACCTGCTGGAATTATTATATGGATTTTGCAGAACATCACTGTCGGCAATATAAGTATTCTATCCCACTGTGCTAATTTCCTTGAACCTTTTGCAAATATGATTGGTCTAGATGGCTATATACTAATGGCATTCATATTGGGATTCCCAGCCAATGAGATTGTTATACCCATACTTATTATGAGTTACATGTCAACTGGTGCAATGCTAGAACTGGATAGTCTCTCAGCTCTAAAAGACTTATTGGTTGACAATGGCTGGACAATACTTACTGCTATATGTACCATGTTATTTTCACTGAATCATTTTCCATGTGGGACTGCGTTATTGACCATCTATAAAGAGACCAAGAGTAAAAAATGGACTTTTGCCTCATTTATTATCCCTACTATAACAGGGATAGTGATATGCTTTATAGTAGCTCAAACAGCTAGATTGTTTGGATTTCATTAGATATATAGAATTTAATGGTCGCTACTACAGTGTGTGGCTTGAGCTATAAAAAACCATATATAGTGATAATCCTTCTCGTGATTATCACTATATATGGTTTAACCATAACTACCGTTGTCACATATAACCATTAAATTCTTTAACTATTTAACCTCTTCCTCATGATCCTCATGAATCTCTATCTTGGAAATTGAAACTTCATAAGCAACTTTACTTATTGCCTCAGTTTCACTTAATTTTTTTTGATACTCCCTACTCTGTATCCTTCCCCATATTTTTATTCTATCCCCAACATTAAATTTTTCAGCATATCTTGCATTTCTTCCCCAGCAAATACATGGAATGTAATCGGATTTATTATAAGGGCGATTAACCGCCAATAATATATCTGTAATCTCTCTACCAAAAGGTGTCGTTCTATACATTGGAGGTTTACAAATATAACCGTCTAAATATATGTAATTAGGATTTCTTTTGATCTCTTCTTCTTCAAAAATAGAGATTTCTCTAGCGAAAACTGTTAACACCAATCTATTTTTACCCTCAATTTGCCTGTTATAAGAACGAAATTGTCCTTGAACATCTACTATTTTACCTCTCAAATCGCTAGTTGTGTCAATAAGACGTTCTGATACCATTATAGGTATTATATCAGCGTTATCACTTAGTCGTGATATTTCCACATCAAAATTATAAAATCCCTCTCCATATACTTCATGGCTGAATTCAAATGTAGAATGTATTTTTCCTATTAAATTCACTTGATTGTTTCTGATAACATTATCTTCCATGATACTTATCTCCCTTCCATTATATTAAACGTTAACCCTTCTCCTTAGAAAAATTCTCATTCAATATATATTCATATGTTTAATGTTTATCTATATTTATCTTTATTCAAAATGATTGATTTTTAGAATCAGATTTTCAATTCTTCTTACATGGAATTTAATTTATCACTTATACTCCTATCTATTAACATAACCGCAGTTACAGCTGACATTATATTATATATATCATGTCCCCAAGATGATTTAATGAATACAGGGAATTCTTGTGGCTCAATTATTGTATCATTCTCATCAATTTCTCTTTGAATACAGTAGATTAGAGTTTTACTAGTATCCAAATCACCACCTAAACTTGATATAGTAACACTAGATTTTTTGTTAAATCCAAGAGTAATAAATCTGCATAGAGGTATATCAATATTAATATCTTTCAATTCATAATCTACATTAGCAATAGCATAATAAGTTGTTTCACTGTTATCATCTACATTAATAGTGATAGAATTACTCTCTTGTCCTATTTCATATTTCACGTTAACTTTATTCATAATATCTTCAAAAATAAATTTTAAGTTACTTACCTTATTATTACCCGTTATAATTATTCTTTTCATAAATAGCAACCTGCCTTTGAAAATATAAAAATAGTTATATCACTTATTATTGTCTAACTTAGTAATTTATAATCCTATAAAACAAAAAATAATTATTAGCTAACATAAATAACCATATGTGTTGTATAATAATACATAACCCACAAATAATTTCTCATATTTTATATGATTATTAAAACGAACAAAAAACCAAGCATTATGTCACTAATTATTGTTTTAATACATAATGAATATTATTTTTAGATAAATTATAATTATAATTGTAATCAATAATATAAGCTGTAGTAAAAACGCATAATAATATCATGGTTTTCAGAATTAATTTGTTGATAATATATTATGCTACTACTTATTTCAAATAGAAAGGAGGATATCTATGAAATTAACTATAACAACTCTCATAGAAAATACTAAAGGAGAACATCTAGGCTTATTAAATGAACATGGTATTTCATTTTTAATTGAAGTAAATAATAAAAAAATACTATTTGATACTGGCCAAAGTGGTGATTTTATCGAAAATGCATCTACACTTGGCAAAGATTTAAATGATATTGATATGGTGGTCTTAAGTCATGGACATTATGATCATACAGGTGGATTCAGACATTTTGTAGAAACTGTTACTTCTGATTTCAAACTATATATTCATAAAAATGCATTTAGAAAAAAATATAGCTTTGATAATACTCATTATAAGTTTTTAGGAAATAGTTTTAACAAAGAATTTTTAAAGGATAATAATGTTGAATCTCATTTTGTAGATGAAGATATCTTAGAAATAGATAAAGGTATTTATATCATTTCTAATTTTGAACGTGTTACTTCATTTGAGAAAAACAATCCAAGATTTTATCTAGAAAACAATGATGACCATATTCTTGATGATTTTAATGATGAGATTATGCTAGCTATTGATACTCCAGAAGGTTTAGTAGTTATTTTAGGTTGTTCACATCCTGGAGTAATCAATATGCTTAAAACTTTAATTAAACGTACTGGTAAAAATATCAATACAATCATTGGAGGAACTCATTTAGTTAGAGCTGATGAGGATAGAATTCGTCAAACTATAGATAATTTAAAATCTATGGAAATAAAGAAATTCGGCATTTCACATTGTACGGGAGAAAATGCTATGAATCAGTTGAAACAAGAATTTGGCGATAAATATTTCCATAATACAACTGGAACAGTACTATATTTTGATAAATAAAAATATGGAGAGATAGGTATGTTTTTAAAAGATATTGCGCAAAAAATTGTTAATTTAATGATGGAAGTTATTGATTACCGTAATATTAATATTATGGATTGTGATGGTTTCATTCTTGCTTCAGGCGAACCTAACAGAATTTCCACCTATCATAAAGGTGCAGATGATGTTATTAAGTCTGGAAAAAGTATTGAAATCTACCCAGATGATGTTGAAAAATTTCCTGGTGCCAAACAAGGTGTCAATCTACCAATTAACATTGAAGGAAAAGTTATTGGTGTTGTAGGAATTTACGGACATCCTGATGAAGTTAGAATGGTAGCCAAGCTTGTAAAAAATTCTGTAGAACTAGCTCTCGAACAATATCTTATTTCTGAACAGGTCAATCTAGTTAAAGACCTTAACAATCAAATGATAAGAAAGTTAATATTTAATCCTATTTCTGAAACAGAGGAAGAAATTTTATGTTTATCAAAAGTATCACACGTCAATCTTAAATTAATGAGATGTGCTGTGGTAATAAAATTAGATAAATTTTCTAATGATGAAGTCTATGAATCTGTTAATGCAATGGGAGAGATTGAAAAGCTATTAACAAGTAATAATTATATAACTAATAATGATTTTTTTGGTATCATTAATCATTATTTTATAATTTTCAAAGATATTGCTGATGACAAACGCTCTACATATATAAATAATATCTTAAACACCCTTAAGGATAAACAACCATTCGATACTAAAATAGGATTAGGTAATTCTTATAACGATTTGTATGGATATAAAAAATCATTTAACGAAGCTGTTGAACTTATTTCTATAAGTAAGAAAGCTCCTCTTGATATTAACGATTTTGAAACACAAGCAAAGTACCTTCTTCATAAAATACAAGCAGATGCATCTGAACCATTTATTAAAAAGTTGTATTTATCAATATTAAATGAAAATAATAAAGTTCCAGAATGGTTTTATAAAACATTAGATTCATTATTTGAACATAATCTTAATTTAAATGAAACGGCAGAAGCTCTATTTGTTCACAAAAATACCCTAGTTTATCGCTTAAAAAAGATTGAGCAGATAACAGGTTTAAATGCAAATAATTTTTATCATTCAGTACTTCTATATTGTTTATATTCTTATATAAACAATATGTATAAGTTGAATTAATACTTAAAAATACTAGGAGGAAATATTATGACAAGTGGCATAGGACTTTTTATTATCGTTTTAATTGCAATTGTGGGTACAATTATTTTGATTTCTAGATTCAAAATGCATCCTTTTATAGTGTTGTTACTAGCGGCATATTTTATCGGTATATGTACAAAAATGCCTGCTGATTCTATAATATCAACGATTAAAAAAGGTTTTGGTAATATCCTAGGCAATATTGGTATTGTAATCATTGCCGGTACAATTATAGGTACGATACTTGAAAAAACAGGGGCAGCTCTTACAATGGCTAATAGTATATTGAAGCTTGTTGGTAAGAAAAGAGCGCCTCTCACAATGAGTTTAACTGGATATGTAGCAAGTATTCCAGTATTCTGTGATTCAGGTTTTGTAATCCTATCACCTATAAATAGAGCTCTAGCAGAGAAATCAAAAGTATCTTTAGCTGTTATGGCTACTGCTCTTAGCTCAGGATTATATGCAACACATTGTCTTGTTCCACCAACACCAGGTCCAATAGCAATGGCTGGTACATTATCAGCTAATTTAGGACTAGTTATTTTAATGGGTCTAGTTGTATCTATTCCTGTTATGCTTGCAGGTTACATATATGCAATTAAAGTAGGTCCAAAATTCCCTATCGACCCTAACCCTGAAACTACAGTAGAAGAATTATTAGAAAAATATGGTAAACTTCCAAGTGCTTTCAAATCTTTTGCACCTATCATTTTACCTATTATACTTATTGCTTTTAAATCAATAGCAGATTTTCCATCTGCACCTTTTGGTGAAGGATTCATGAAATCATTCTTTGATTTTATAGGTAATCCTGTTACAGCTTTGATTTTGGGAATCTTCTTAGCCATGACTTTAATTCCAAAGGATGAAAAGCAAAATAGTTTTAAATGGGTTGGAAAAGGTATCTTTAATTCCGCATCCATCTTAGCGATTACAGGTGCTGGTGGTGCTCTTGGTGCTATCTTACAAGCATTACCACTTGCTGATGCATTAAGCGATTCATTACTTAAATATAATATTGGATTATTATTACCATTTATCATAGCCATGTTACTTAAAACAGCCATGGGAGCTTCTACAGTTGCTATGATCATAACTTCAGCTATGGTTGCACCACTTATGGTTAATATGGGTATGACAAGTGAAATGGCAAAAGTACTTGTAGTTCTAGCTATCGGTGCTGGTTCAATGACGGTATCCCATGCCAACGATAGTTATTTCTGGGTTGTTTCCCAGTTCAGTGATATGGATACATCCACTGCTTATAAATGTCAAACGGGTGTTACCCTTGTTCAAGGTATTGTAGCAATTGTGATGATAATGATACTAGGAGTAATATTCATTTAACAAAGACTGACTAACATAGAAAAGAGTTGATTACTTGAAGAAAATAGTTATTGCCTCAGATTCTTTTAAAGGTACTATGGACTCTATCAATGTCTGTAATATAGTTGAAGAAGGTATAAAAAACATTAGACCAGAAATTAATACAGTCACTATACCTATAGCTGATGGAGGCGAAGGAACTGTAGATGCTTTTTTAAATGCGATTGGTGGTAAAAAAGTTACCAAAACAGTTACAGGTCCACTTTTTGATAAAATTGAAGCAAATTATGGAATATTAGATGATGGTTCAGCAGTTATTGAAATGGCTCAAGCTTCAGGACTGCCTCTAGTAGAAGGAAGAGAAAATCCTCTTAAGACAACTACTTATGGTACAGGTGAATTAATTAGGGATGCTCTAGAAAAAGGCTGTAAGAAAATAATCATTGGTATAGGTGGAAGTGCAACAAATGATGGCGGTGTTGGAATGGCATCTGCATTAGGTGTTAAATTTCTGCAAGAAGACAATACAGAAATAGATCTTACAGGTGAAGGCTTAGGTTCTTTAGCTACTATTGATACAAGTAATCTGAATGCCAAAATATCTGATTGTCAATTTATCGTAGCATGTGATGTTGATAATCCATTATATGGTGAAAACGGAGCATCTTATATATTCGCACCACAAAAAGGTGCCGATAAAGAGATGGTAAAACTTCTTGATGAAAACCTAAAACATTATGCTGGTATAGTCAATAGAGACTTAGAGATAAACTTACAGAAATATAAAGGCTCAGGTGCCGCAGGAGGCTTAGGTGCTGGTCTAGTCGCTTTTGTTAATGCTGAATTAAAATCAGGCATAAATATATTATTGGATGCTGTTGACTTTGATAATATAATAGTTGATGCTGATTTAATTATTACTGGCGAAGGTAAAATTGATGGACAAAGCTTAAGAGGTAAAGTACCTGTAGGTATTGCTGATAGAGCCATAAAATATCATAAACCAGTTATTGCTATTGTAGGTGCTATCGGTGATGAAACCGATGCTCTATATGAAAGAGGAATCAGTTCTATATTTAGTATTAATCAAAGACCTGAAGCTTTTGAAATAGCTAAGAATTATTCTGAAGAAAATTTATTGAAAACAACTGAATCAATTATAAGATTAGTATCAGTAATATAAGTTAAGTTAAAGGGACTGTTCATTGAACAGTCCTATTTTTTATTATCTATACCTTTTTTTCATTATTAGAAACTGAGTCTTCTGCTAATTCTAGACCGTGCTTTAATGATTTAACAAGTATTATTCTAGTTCTATCATACAATGGTTTCTTATGAAAACGGAGTCCATCCAAACTCTCTAGGTTATCAATAAATCTATTAAATTCCTTATCAATATCTTTAAAATCAAATATTTTTGATATAGGAGTTGGATTATCTGCTAAACCCATTAAATAATCCATGGATACGTCAAAAAATTTAGCAAATTGCTTTTTTGTTTCATCATCAGCTTGTCTAGCACTTCTTTCATATTGCGAAATATTATTTTTGGTCTTGCCTACTACTTCACCTAATTGCTCTTGAGTAAGTCCTTTATTTTTTCTTAATAATCTTAATCTATCACTAAAATTTGGCATTCTAACCACCTCTTGTTTATTTTAGAATCCATTCATATTGCTGTAAATACTTATAACCAATAAGACAATATATTATAAAATTAGGTATTGACAGTAACCAAATCGTGTATTATAATGTAGTTAACGATTTGGTTATTATTGTTAGCTACAAGCTAACTAAATATCCATTTCAGTTATTACTTATTTTCATTTATATATAATGTATTCTAACCTCACTGTTTTGTTAATGTATACAAGTGTTAACAATTCAAGAACCTTTTGACGCATAATTGATATTATGCAAACGTAATAGTAGTTTATTTAACTAAAGGGCAAGTAAATGAACTGTATATTACACAAATTTATTTTAAGGAGTATTGATTTACTTCTTAAAATAAATTCACATATAATTATACATATAATATATCGACATTGTGTATTGAACACATTATAAATGACCGTTTAATATACTTAAAAATAATAATTATCATTGCTAAGGGTATGATAGATAGGATTTATATTAATATAATCCTGTTCTGCCATTTCATGCTCAATTTGAGAGCTATTTATTTTTAACTCCCCTTCCCCTTACATGATTAATTATATATACATACTCCCCTTATCCTAACTAGATTAGAAATCTTCAACACATATGTCTATTATGCAAACGATTACCAAAAGGGTGAAATATCTAGTCTTGGAGTATGCTAGATATTTCACCCTTATTATATCACATTTTATTTTTATTACTTTATATTACTCATTAGTCTGAAGAATTTTTTTAACACCTAGTTCTTTTTTATAACCTGATTCTTTCTTTAGATGTAATTCTTTTTTAAGTAATAATAACAGAATTACTGAAACTCCTGTTGTTATAATATCCGCTACAGGTTGAGCAAAAATAAATCCACTAAGTCCAAATATATTATCTAGTATGAATAGAAGTGGAATAAATAAAATACATTGTCTTGAAAGACCTAAAAGCAATGCTTGTGGTGCTTTCCCTATTGATTGGAACATTGTCATTACAGACATTTGCAAACCAAAAAATGGTGTACATATAGCAAATGTTCTCAGCATTCTTACTCCTATATCAATTACTTCTATATCATCTATAAAAGCTTTAAATAGGTATTCTGGAAATATTGCAATGACAAAAGTAAAAAATATTGACATTATTGTTCCATATAAGATAGTCGTCTTAAAACATTCAGTAAATCTATCGTATTTGCCAGCTCCGTAATTATAACCTGCAAAAGGCTGACTACCTTGAGCAAGACCCATTGTTAAAAGAGCTATTATCGATCCTATTCTCAAGTAAATTCCTTCTGCTGCAACAATATTATTACCATATTTTACAGCTACAATATTAACAATAATAAAAGATGCACTCATTATAAATTGATTTAATGCAGCAGGTATTCCAATTTTGAACATGTTTTTCATATTTTCAGTGCTTATCCTTATATATTTAAATCCTAATTTAAACATACTTTTCTTGTTTATATAGTAGACTAAATAATATATAACTCCAATTAAATTACCAATGACCGTTGCCCAAGCAGCACCTTTTACACCCATACCAAGTGTAAATATAAATATTGGATCTAATATAATATTTACTACGTTTCCTAAGATTACTCCAATCATAGATTTTCCTGTTGAACCTTCTGACCTTACGAGTCCGCACAGTGTAACCTGAATGGCAAGTATTATACTAAAAGATACAATGATTTGATAATAATCTTTTGTATAAACATACGTTCCTGAACTAGTTCCTATGGCACTAATTATATGATGTGTAAATATAACAAATATCAATGTTAATATAGCACCTAATATAGCTGTTAAAGCTATAGACGTATTAATTACTTCATTAGCTTTTTTTTGTTCTTTTTTACCTAGTAGGATTGATAAATAAGACCCTCCGCCAATTGCCAGTGTTGTACCACAAGCTTGTATAATCAAGAATATAGGTAGTACTACGGATAATGCAGCTACTTGATCTGGATCATTTGTCTTTCCTACAAAAAACGTATCAGTCAGATTATAAATAAGTTGAACTATTACTCCTAACATTGTGGGTATCGCTAACTTTAAGACTGCTTTTTTGGGAGACATTTTTTCCATTATGAACACTTTATCTTCTGTCATTGTATATTCCGTCCTTTCTTAATAGTAACTCTGCAGTGTCTTTAATTGTTTTTAGTGCTTCTATTAATTTTTCAGAATCATCTATCCCATTCAAAACATTATCCATATGTTCATTGACTTCTTTTCTCATGGCTTTTGAATATTTTTCACCTTTTTCGGTTAACTCTAGATATACAATTCTTCTATCTTTTTCACTACGTTTTCTTACTACATAGTCTTTTTTAACCATTTTATCTACTGTTTGAGAAAATGGTCCCTTTTCTATTCCTATAGCTATTGCTATATCTGACATAGGTACCTTGACAGGTTCACCAACTTTGATTAGAATTCTTTCCTGAGTTATATTAAGATCTTTTGGACCTATAAAATCAAAATCTTTGAAAAAAGCTCCTTGAATTAATTGTAAACCATCTAGTAAATCAGCATAATCATATTTCATTTTAATCACTCTCCTAATTAATTATAAATATAATAGTTATATATATAACCTTTATATTTATAATTATATATGTATTTCCATTAAATATCAAGTAATATTTATTTGTTAATGCTGGTTATAATTAAAAACAAAAAAATACCATATTCAATTAATATGAATATGGCTAATCGATTTTACTATTTTGCAACTCAATTAGTACAGTAACCAATTTTTATGGCATAATATAATTATAGCTATTTATTCAATTTCTCTATTTCATCAATTATCTTCTTGAATTCTTTTTCTTCGCTTATAGGATCAAAACTAGATTGTTTTAGTATAGCTAATATATTCTCATATATATTAATTCTGATAGGATATTCACTTTGTTTTAATTCCTCAAAACACCATAATTTCTTAAATCCTTCTATATTGGTGAAATCGTAATTTTTATAAGAGTATATCATCTTCTTTAACATTTCTATTGCACTCTTATTATCACCACTATATACATATAATTGCGCTAGTTGGAGATATTCATTTAATAAAAAAACTGTTCTCCCATTATATTGGAATAAATTTTTTACATCTATACCTAGATTATAATATTTTTCAACCAAATCATAATCTTTTTCATTAATACGATAAGAATTACCTAGACTTAAACATATATTAGATATTTCATTAATACACTTGAACAATTTACTTTGCAGTAACTTCCTAGCTTCTTGATATTTTTGTTGTTTTATATAAATACTTGCCATGATATCATCAGGATCACATTGACTTTTATGAATTTTATTAAGTACATTGATAGCATCTTCCTCCCTATCTAATACTGCGTATAGACTACCTAAAGCAAATAATGAAGCTTCTACCAACTTAGTATTACAACTATCCTTAACTACCTCTTCGTATAGATCTACTGCCCCATTTATTATCTGTGTACATCTTTCTTCATCATCTGATTTCCAAGAATATATGGTATATAAAAATGCAATTCTACTCATTAAAAAATAACTCGTTGGATATTCGGCTAAATACTCTTTCGTTTTCTTAATGGCTATACTCATATCTGAATCATTAAAAAGATCTTCACATTCTATATATATTTCTTTTACTTTCTCATCACTAATATCATTATTAAAATTAAGCAACGTATCAATAGTAACATTAAAAAATGCTGCCAATATAGGTAATAATGTTATATCTGGATATGAATTTCCACTTTCCCATTTTGATATGGCGGCGGTTGATACTCCAATGCATTTTGCAAGTTGTTGCTGAGTCATTCCTTTATCTTTTCTTAATCTATATATTACTTCTCCAATCTGTAATTCTTTCATTATACGACACTCCTTAATTATATTAACCACTATTAATATGGTAATTACCACTCATAGTCATTTGCTTAGATAGAATATTCTTCTTCTAGTATACAGTGTAATTAATCATATACCAATAGAGATATAGTTAAATATAATGAGCATAGTTTAACTGTTGGTTAATATATTAGTAATTAATAAATAAACAATGCTATACCTTATTTTGTAAAGCTGGCATACTATTTCGTATACTTTTAGGTCGTAATAAATATATCATAAAAAATAAAGCAGAAAATAGTATTCATCTACTCTCTACTTTATTTGACGTATATAATTAAAATCTACAACTTTTCTTCTAAGACCAAAGGGAATCTACAAATAAATTGCTTAGCTTTATATATTTGCTATAATTTCTTATATATATCTCTACTCTTTCTTGATTAGGTTCATAAGTGTTTTGGATAGTTACTGTCTTTTCTATTGCTTCATTAAAATCCTTGTATATACCTACACCAACTCCTGCTAAAATAGCAGCACCTAGAGTAGTCGCATGGTCTGAATAAGGTACTTCAATAGTTCGGTTAGTTACATCTGCTTTGATTTGGGTCCATACGCTGCTATTGGCACTTCCACCTACACTTGATAACGTACCAACCAAAGCCCCTACTTCTTTTGCGGTTTCCAAGTTATGGTTAAGAGCATATGCAACACCTTCCATCGTACTTCTTATCATATGGGCTCTAGTTTTATCAAAAGACAATCCATAATAAACACCTTTTGCCTTACTATTCCATAGAGGAGATCTTTCCCCCTTCATATAAGGTAAAAATATTATATCATCACTACCTGGTGGTATCTTTCCAGCTTCTTCACTCATTATGACAAATGGACTACTTCCTCTTTTATCAGCTTCTTCCTTCTCAACATGTCCAAATTCTCTATTGAACCAATTGAGAGTTCCGCCTCCACCTGTTGTACCACCTTGCAACAACCACATATCAGGTACAACATGATATCCAAGAATTAATCTTTCATGTATTATAGGCTTACCTAACGCAATACTCATTCCACCTGCTTGACCACCTTGTTCTTGAGTCTGTCCTTCATTGATTACACCAGCACCTAAAGTACAACAAGCAGCATCCAGCCCTCCAGCAACAACAGGTGTACCAACTTTTAACCCCGTTGACTTAGCTGCTTTTTCTGTAACACTACCAACTATATCATGGCTATTCATTAATGGTGCCATCAAATCTATAGATAATCCTAGCTTATCAGCTATCTCAACATTCCACTCACCTTTTTTTATATCAAAATAATGGAATCCATAACACTGGGAATAATCTTGTGAAATTTCATCAGTCAACTTATAAGCTATATAAGCATTACTTTGCAAGAATTTATAAGTCCTATTGAATATCTCTGGCTTATTATCTTTTAACCATAACATCTTAGGAGTTATATACGCTGAATCAACAGGATTACCACTGATGCTAATTAATCTATCTTCTCCGATTACATCTTTCATCCAATCAGCTTGTTTTTCGGCCCTTCTATCTAACCATATCATAGCTCTACTTAGAACATCACCTTCTTTATCAATAGGAATACAAGCCCATGATGTTCCATCAATACCAATCCCTTTTACATCTTCTGGATTAATATTGTCTCTACTTAATATCTGGGAAATCCCTTCAGTAATTACCTGCCACCATTCTTCAGTATCTTGTTCCACAAAACCTTCACTAGGATAATAAGTCTCATAACTCTTAGTAATACTAGAAACTACTTTACCCATTACATCAAATATAGTCATCTTACAACCAGATGTACCTTGGTCAATAGCTAATAGCAAATCACCCATTAAACAACAACACCTTTTTTAAGAATAATATTTGCATATAATGAAGTTTCCCCAGTAGCTACAACTGCATAAGCCTTCTTAGCCCTCTCATAAAATGCAAATCTTTCCTCATAACAGATTTTTTTGTCTCCTTCTTTTTCCTTGATTATACCTCTATATGTATCCCATATCTCAGGAACATAAGTATCCCCCTTCACGACTTCCATCAATCCAACAGGTTCATCAGTATAAACATCCAAAGGCATCAAATCCAACACAGCCTCTAAAACTTCAGGTACACCATGCCCATCTAATCTAACTAATCTCTGAGCCATTGAAGCAGCAGGGAAATTACCATCAGATATAACTATCTCATCCCCATGCCCCATCTCCATCAATATTTTCAACAATTCTGGTGATAAAATACTTGGAATCTTCTTCAACATACTAATCATCTCCTATTATTTTTATATATATTATTTTATTACTTACTACACAATATAACTGTAATCTTTTTATCTACATAACATGGATACCATGGATAAAAGGGTAAATTGTAATAATCACGCAGACCAATCGCTTTTCAGAGTAAGGCAAGTGATTATTACAATTTACCCTGCTCTACCTGATTAAAATACAAATCCACCAATTCTTTCTCAACATACCCAGTCTGAGCAAATTGAGTATTAGCAGTTCCACAAGCCATACCCATCCTAATCATGTCTATCTGACTTAACTCTCTTTCTAATCCTATTGCACATCCAGCTATAAAAGAATCACCTGAACCAACTGTATTTATAACCTCCACAGGTGGAATGGTAAATCTATATATACCACCATCTAGTCCCGCAATGCACCCATCTTTTCCTAGACTGATTATAGGTACCTCAACACCCATTCTCTTAAAATGCTCAATAGCCTTTACAAGTCCTTGCAATGTACTCACGTCACCACTATAAACTTGCTTAATCTCATCAGTATTCGGTTTTACCATATAAGGTATCGCCTTTATACCCTCAATGAATGCTTTTGAACTTGTATCTAAAATAACTTTTTTATTATGCTTCTTAGCAATATCAATCAATACTTTGTAAAAATCATCAGATATCCCCTTTGGTAAACTCCCAGAAATAGTAACCACTTTTATATCATTCAACATATCTTCATATGCTTTGATAAATTCATCAACTTCATATTCTGATACAACTGGTCCTGCTTCCAATATCTCTGTACTAATCTGATTAACAGTATCAGATACGTTAACACATATTCTTGTTTCTCCACTTACCTTAATAAATCTGCTTTCAATATCCAGCTTTTTCACTTTATTATTAATAAAATCTCCATTAGAACCACCTAATAAACCTGTTGCAACAACTTTTTCACCCATTGTTCTTGCAACCTTGGCTACGTTAAGTCCTTTACCACCTGCAGAGGCAACCGTCTTCTTAGGACGATGTACCTCCCCAAGTGTATAATTATCTATTATATAGACTTTATCAATAGCTGGATTCATAGTAATTGTAAGAATCATTACACACCTCTAGAATTCGTCAGCTAAGCCGCTTGATCCACAAAGTCTAATCTTTCTCTTAACGACTTCTTTTACAGCTTCTCTAGCAGCTCCCATATAATTTCTTGGATCATTCTCATCTTTATTTTTAGCGAATGTATCTACTATAGCTTCTGCCATAGGATTTTTTAATTCTGTTGCTATATTTATTTTTGCTATTCCACGTTTTATGGCCTCTTTGATACTATCATCTGGTACACCAGAAGCACCATGTAGAACAAGAGGTACATCTACTATAGCTTCGATTGCAGACAACCTATCAAAGTCTAACTTAGGTTCTCCTTTGTACATACCGTGGGCAGTCCCTATTGCTATTGCTAATGTATCAATACCAGTATCTTCAACAAATTTCTTGGCTTCAGAAGGAATTGTTAATGCAGCTTCGTCACTGTTGACAAACATATCGTCTTCGACACCGCCTATCCTTCCAATCTCACCTTCAACTTGAATTCCTACAGCATGAGCCATATTTGTAACACGTTTGACCAATTTCACATTTTCTTCATATTCAAGATTAGCTCCATCTATCATAACTGATGTATAGTTATTCTTAATACATTGTACAATAGTATTAAAAGATGGGCAATGGTCAACATGAAGTGCTACCGGAATATTATACATATCTGCTGCTTTTTTTACAATAACCCCTATATATTCTATTCCTGCATGTTTTAATGTTCCTGGTGTTGTTTGAATAATAACTGGAGCGCGTTCTTCACTAGCACCTTCAATGACTGCTTGAATAGTCTCTAGATTATGTATATTAAATGCTGCTATTGCTACATTTTTTTCTTTTGCTTTATTAATTAATTCTAGTGAACTTACTAATGGCATAATTATTCCTCCTATAATTGCATAATTACCTTACCAGATACTTTTTTTGCCTCTATATCTTCAAATGCGTATTTTATATCCTCTATTTCAATAATTCTATCTATTAATTTTTCTACTTTTATCTGTCCTGTTCCAAGATAATTAGCACCTAAAGTCCACTCTTTTCCTGGAAAAGGAGCTGAATATGACATCCAAGAACCTTTTACTTTCAATTCCTTTCTGTTCATACATTCAAATTGTTTTGGCTGTATAGTAAATTCAGTGTGGGGTGTACCAATATACATGACACTACCTTTATTACCAGCAATTTCTAAGCATAATAATTCTGTAAATGGTACTCCTGCCGTTTCTAGAACCATTTCAAAACCTTTACCCTTTGTAATTTCTTTAATTTTTTCATTGATATCATCTGTCATAGTATTAATTACATTGTCCGCTCCCAAATCACCAGCGATTTTTAACCTTTCATCATCAATATCAAATACTGTGATATCTTTTGCACCCATGATCTTGGCACATTGTAAAGTCAATAGACCTATGGTTCCCATACCGGTTATAGCTACACTTGTCATTGGTTTGAAATCCATGACTAACAGACCATGTAATGCTACGGTTATAGGTTCAAGAAATGCTCCCTGAACATAAGAAACTTCATCAGGTAATTTCACTATATTAACTTCTGGTGCTTTTACATATTCAGCCCAAGCACCATATTCTCTTGAACCGATGAAACTATAATTTTTACATAGTGCATGATTACCGCTAAGACAGTCTTCACATGAATGACAAGGTTTTAGAGGTGCTACAGATACTTTGTCTCCAATATGTATATTTTTTACTTCACTTCCAATTTCAACTACTTCACCTGAAAATTCATGTCCCAATACATTAGGATAATAGTGAGAAGCCTTTCCTAAGACTCTTGGTATATCTGAACCACATATTCCTGAAGCTTTTACTTTTATCAACACTTCATTGGCTTCTATAGCAGGCTTTTCAATATTTTCTACTCTAATCTTTTTTTGTGCGTATAATACAGCCGCTTTCATTGCTGTTGACCTCCTCGCTATTTTGTTATTTTCCCATCTAGATCCCATAAATCTTCCCATGATTGATTATCTTTCCATAAGAAAACCTGACCTTTGATTAAACGACAGTTTTTATCTATCTTAGATATAGCTTCCATCTCTTCATGAGTTAGAGGATTTTCTGTTATACATTTCAAGTTGCTAAGATATTCGTTTCTCTTTACTGAAAACGGAATAGGTACTTGACCTCTTTGAACTGCCCATTTAATACAAACGACTGCCGGATGTACTCCAAGTCTTTTTGCTGCTGCAACAATAACCGGATCTTCAATATCTACTGTATCGTTTTCTGTTTTGTCTCGATCTGGACGAGTTGGAGATCCAATAGGACAAAAACCAATAGGTTGAATATTATTGTTTATGCAATATTCGAATAATTCTTGTTGTTGAAAATGAGGATGTTGTTCCATTTCGTTAACTGCCGGTTTAATTCTTGCATCTTTCATTAGTAGTTCAAACTTTGCTTTAGTCATGTTGGATGTTCCGATATTCCTTACTAATCCCATATCTACTAATTTTTCCATTTGTCTCCATGTTTTCATGAACTCTTCATGAATATATGGGTGTGAATTTTCACTTCTTGATTCAACTGAGCAGCCTGGAGCATGATAATTAGGAAATGGCCAATGTATAAGATATAAATCCAAATAATCAAGTTTTAAGTCTTTTAAGGTCTTAGCCACTGATATTAAAACTTCTCCGTCACCATGCATATCATTCCATACTTTGGAATTTATCCATAGTTCTTCCCTTTTGATACCATTTTTCAAAGCTATTTCGAGAGATTCACCAATTTCTTTTTCGTTTTCATATACAGAAGCACAGTCTATGTGTCTGTAACCAACTGAAATTGCTCCTAACACAGCATCTGATATCTGCGTTACAGTAAATCTGTCAGAACCGAATGTGCCAAGCCCTACTGCTGGCATTTCATCTCCTGTATATAGCTTTTTTTTAGGTATAATATTAGGGTCTACTCCATCTGATGCAATCTGAAAATTATTCCTTAGATCATTTTCCATTTTCATTACTCCTTTATTTAATTTATATTTTTGACATTGTTACTTTATTAATTTGCATATCGTTTAGTTTTATATTTATATATTAAAGCTAAACGTTTAGCTCTTGCCTAAAGTAATATCAACCAAATATAGTTATCTCTATATATTGGTCGATACAGATTCTTTTATATGAACTTTTGTTTTCAATCTATAAGTCGAAGGAAAATCCGAATAATCTTTGTTAAGTCTTTTCAGCATAAGATTAGCCGCCGTTTCACCAATTTCTTTCATTGGTTGTTCAACGATGGATAATGGTGGTCTTACTATTCTTGCCATCTGAATATTATCAAATCCAATTAAAGATAATTGGTCTGGAATACTAATATTAAGGTCATTGACTGCCATTATCGCACCTACTGTCATTTCATAATTAGTCACTAATACAGCGGATGGACGATTGTCTGCATTCCATAGATCAACAAGGGCATTATAACCACTTACTACTGTGTAATCTGCATTTTTAATTAATTCTTCATCTATATCAACATCATAATCTTCATGAACTCTGATATAGCCTTTTCTTCTCTCATCAGCAGTATAAGTCTTTTCTGGTCCGCATATTATACCTATCCTTTTATGTTTTCTTGTAATCAATTCTTCTACCGCCTGATAAGAAGCGTTCAAGTTATCGGCAAGAACTATGTCGCATTCTAAACCTTTTATCATTCTATCCAATAGAATAACTGGAATTTTTTTATCTAATAATTTCTTGATATGCTCTTTTTCTCCACTATAACTAACCATAATAATACCATCAACATGTTTATCTATTAAAAATTCAAGTTTAGTATGTTCTAATTCTTTATCTTCTTTAAAGTCGCATATTATAGTTCCGTAGCCCTTTTCCTGTAAAATGCCTTCAATTATTGATACAATTGAAGTAAAAAATATGTTTTCTAATGAAGGTAACAACACCCCTATTGTCATGGTCTTATTTGTTTTCAATCCCCTGGCCATTTCATTTCTTTTATAATCTAAAACTTCTATAGCTTCTTGGATTATTCTTTTGTTCTCGTCTAGCACATTGCCACCATTAATATATTTCGATATGGTTGCTATAGACAATCCTGTGTATTTTGCTACATCTTTAATAGTTGAAATATTACACACCTCCATCACGAAACGTTTCGTTATTATAATTATAGCATAGATTTTTTATTATACAAGTATTTTTTAGTACCACTTATTATGTCTATTTAATGTTTTCCTTAAAATATCCTGATCAATATATATACCTAATAATTATTTTACAAAAATAAGATTAACCTTTTAATATCATACTATATTAAATTCAGCAGTCTATATAGCCTTATGTATTTATATTGTCCCACTAATAATATTATGATAATAGAAAAAAGTAAACCTATTTTAATAATTTATTAAGTAAAATTAATTTTTATATAAAAAGACTTTTCTTTTTAATATAATTTTAATATAATTTAATTGATTACCAAAATTGATTGATATTTTATTTTTATATATAAATATTCTTTTAATATACACTAATATAATTTCTTAATAATATAGGGAGTGATTTAATGTTTAATCTTGATGATTGTGTTGCATTTATTACCAATAATGCTTCAAAACAAATGGAGAATTATTTTAATGACAGATTGATTCAATTAGGTAGCACTAGAGTTCAATGGATTGCATTATATTATCTAGGTAAGTGTAAATCTATTAGTCAAGTTGATCTTGCTAAAAAAATGAACATAAAAAGTTCTACTGTAGTAAGATTAATCGACAGAATGGAAAGAGATGGCTATGTAAAACGTGTAAAAGATTCTAATGATAGACGAATAACTACTCTTGAGTTAACAGATACTGGAGTTAACCTAAGAAAACAATTGCTTCCTGAAGGCGAAAAAGCAAGTAACGTTTTTTCTAAGAATATTACAGATGAAGAACTTAAAGTTTTTATGAATGTTTTAAAGAAAATGGTAGATAATATTAATGGATAATTTATTTTAGGTTAGAACCTTTTCTAACTACTGAAAAGGTTCCCATTAATTATTTATTGATGATAGTTGATATCTAAAATAATATGTGCTATACTAATCATTGCATATGCAATTAATTTACTACTAGGAGGAATATAGATGGCAAAAGACCCAAGAGAAATGTTAAATGATTTTATGTCAGGATTAGAAAATTTAGGTAAAACAAATGAAGCTCATATGGGGTCATTCATGAATTTATTAGGTACTGCCTATGAACCCGGAGCTCTAGATGTTAAAACAAAAGAATTAATGAGTGTAGCAATTGGTGCTTATAACCGTTGTGAATATTGTATAGTGTTCCATGTGTACAAATCTCTTGAAGCTGGTGCGACACGTGAAGAAATTCTAGAAGCAGCTATGGTAGCAGTAGCATTTGGCGGCGGACCTTCTATGGCGTACACTGTAACATTGTTAAAGAAATCTATTGATACATTTGAAGGCGATTTCAAATAAATTATATTAGTAACGGAGGCAGTTTGGACTGCCTCTTATTTTTAAATATAATTACTTTAATAATATAATCTTTTTTTTGTATAGGAGGATATCATGAACATTGAAGTTAAATTGGATAAATTATCAGGTCATGCGAAAGATGGCAAAGTAGGAAAAGTTCACAAGAATGTTGGTGATCAAGTAACTACCGAAGATATTTTATTTAATATTGAATCTAATAAAGGAAATATGCCTATTATGGCAACAGCTAACGGAATAATTAAAAGCATAGAAGCTAATGAAAGCGATCCAGTAGCTATAGGTTCTATTCTTGCAATAATAGACGGTGAAATACCTGAAGAAGATATTAAAGAAAAAACTTCAAGTATCGAAAGTACTGTTAGTAAACCTTCCAACAATTTCAACTATTTCAGTGGATTATTAAAACCACAAAAGCAACAACTTGAAAGCGATATAACCATTATTGGTGGTGGACCTGGTGGATACGTTGCTGCTATTCAAGCTGCCAAATTGGGAGCCAATGTTATTCTGATAGAAAAGGAAAAAGTTGGTGGAACATGTCTTAACTATGGTTGTATACCAACTAAAGCTATCGTACGCTCATCAGCGGTTTATAGAGAATTAAAAGAAGCTGATGAGTTCGGTTTACATGCTGACAACATTTCTGTAGATATGAAAAAGGTTATCGACAGGAAATCTAACATTGTCAATCAATTAGTAATCGGCATAGAATATCTGTTAGATAAAAATAATGTAAAAGTTATCAGAGGTACTGGTGAAATTATTGATAAGAATACAGTATTTACCAAAAATAATAAACTGGAAGCTACTATAACCAGCAAAAATATTATAATCGCTACTGGTTCCAAAACCTCAATGATTCCAATTATAGGTATAGATCTAGATAATGTCATCACAAGTAGAGATGCTCTTGAACTTGATACATTACCAGATAAATTAGTTATTGTTGGCGGCGGTATTATCGGTATGGAATTCGCTTTCATTTATTCTAGCTTTGGAGTAGATGTTTCTGTAGTTGAATTCTTGGAAAATACTCTACTAGCATGTGACAAAGATGTCTGTGACGAGATTAATACAATCGCTAAGGCTTCCGGCATCAAACTATATACAAGTTCCCGTGTAGAATCAATTATCAAGAGTGAAGATGATAAATGTATTGTTTCATTTACAGAAGAAAATGAAACCAAGTTCATCACTGCTGATAAAGTACTTATGGCTGTAGGAAGACAACCTTCTTACAAAAACATCGGTTTAGAAAAATTAAATATTGAACTAGATGAAACAACAAGAGGTATCAAAGTTAATGATAAAATGCAAACTAATATCCCTAATATATACGCTATTGGTGATGTTACTAATATAATCCAACTTGCTCATGTCGCTTCCCATCAAGGTATTGTAGCAGTTAAAAATATTCTTGGCATTGCAACTACAATGGATTATACTGCAGTACCAAGTGCTATATTTACTAATCCTGAGATTGCTATGGTAGGAGTAAGCGAAAATATGGCACAAAAAAACGGTATTGATATTGAAATAGGTAAATTCCCATTTGCAGCTAATGGTAAGGCATTGACTCTAGGAGAAAGCAAAGGTTTTGTAAAGATAATAAAAGAAAAATCAACTGGAAAAGTAATAGGTGGATCAATAATAGGACCTCATGCAACAGACTTAATTGCAGAAATAACGTTAGCTATTAAAAATGGTCTAACAACTGAGAATATCATAGAAACAATCCACGCTCATCCAACTACCGCAGAATCTATTCATGAAGCTGTTTTAGCTGCTGAAGGTGGTGCGTTACATTTTGCAGAGTAATAATGTTAATGTAAAGGTAATATGTTCTAATTCAACAGATCCTTGGTATAATTTAGCTTTAGAAGAATGTTTGTTAAGTAGTATTACTGATAATGATATAATTTTATATCTATGGCAAAATGATAATACTGTTGTAATAGGCAGAAATCAAAATCCTTGGAAAGAATGCAAGTGGAAAAAGTTAGAAAATGAAAATGGAAAATTGGCTCGAAGATTATCTGGTGGTGGTGCTGTCTATCATGATCTAGGCAATCTTAATTTTACATTTATTATGGATAAAAAGTTATATAATCTAGATAAACAATTAAATGTTATTTTACAGGCTGTTAGAAATTTTGGTATTGATGCAGAATTTTCAGGTCGTAATGATTTAACTGCCCATGGTAAGAAGTTCTCTGGCAATGCTTTTTATTTTTTAGCAAAATCAGCTTATCATCATGGTACAATCCTTATAGATACTAATTTCAGCAAACTTACTGATTATCTACAAGTTTCTAAAGAGAAAATAAGTTCAAAAGGTATTGATTCCGTTCGTTCTAGAGTACTTAATTTATGTGAACTAAGTGATAGTTTAACTATTGAAACCATGAAAAAAAGTCTTATCGATAGTTTTGAAAACATCTATGGTAAATATAATGATACTATTAATGTAGATATGGATACTTACGACATTCATGAACTATATGATAAATATGCTTCTTGGGAATGGCGTTATGGAGAGGCTCCAAAATTTGAAATATCCTTAGGCAAAAGATTTTCATGGGGTGACTTTGAATTAGGTTTGAATCTAAAAAATGGTCATATTGAAGAATCTAAAATATATTCAGATGCTATGAATAGTCAGTTGATACAAAATATATCTTCTTGTTTGCTAGGTATTCCTTTTAAGATGGATGAAATAATCAATTCAATTGGCAATGTTTCTATGAATGAAGAAGATAGAAATATCATCCAAGATATAAAAAATTGGCTACTAGAAAAATCATTAACTATATAGAACAAGGTATAATATAAGGCTTAATCATTTTGACATAAATATATGTTTATGACGGTAATTATTGATTAAGCCTTTATCTTAATAAAATATCCTTTTTTCTTTCGGTGTATTAGCAGTAGGGTCATTTACTACTACACCTTTTGGTACTTCTATTTTATCATTTAATAGAAAATCATTTGTTTCTTTCATAAAATCATCTAGTTTATGTCTCATCTCATTTAATGCATTATTATACTTCCCATCATCTATAAGATTTTCTTTTTCTTGTGGATCAATAACTGTATTAAATAGATATTCATCTTTTATTTCATATTCATCAAATTTATTTCTTAATAATACTTTTTTGGGATTAGAGTTATCAATATTAGCGAGCATTGGCTTCTTGTAGTTATCAAAGACTCTTATATATTTATATTCTTCTGTTCTTATACATCTCATAGGTTGATATGAAGCATGGTAATTAATCTCCGCATATACTTGGTCCCTGACTTTATCTTTTTCCTTCATTACAACCGGTTTTTGTGAAATTCCTTGAATGTAGTCAGGTATTTCTAAATCTATTAATTCACAAATTGTTGGGAATAGATCTACTTGAGAAAACATAGATTCCACTACTCTTCCATTCATAGGTGAATCAGGTACTCTCAATACTAGAGATACCCCCATACCACTATCAAAAAGTGTACATTTCATAAATGGCGAAGGCAATCCATGGTCTGTAGTAAATATTATTATTGTATCATCATAGATACCTTTTTCTTTTAGCGCATCTAAAACCATTTTAAAACAATCATCAGCAATTTTTACAGATGTACAGTAATGAGCAAAATCTTCTCTGTTCATATATGTATCTTTTAGTTTGGAAGGTACTTTAAGATAATCTGGTTCATATCCTTCTGTGATTTCCTCTGGATACTTCCTATGTGTATTCCATAAACCAAAGGAAATAAAAAAGTTCTCATCTTTATTATATTCAAGTATATAATCCGCAACTGCCTTGGCATTTTGTATATCATTATCGTCACTAGCTGGTCCTAAGACATCATCATATGGCAATACATCATAATTCATGTTGTGCTGTTCTAATAATCCATGATTAGCTATATGTTCTGTACCCGCTATAGCTGTTCTATAACCATTTTCCCTTAGATAACTACCTATATGTTTATTATAATCGTTCATCTTGAATCCACGATGGGATAATCCGATGAGTCCATTATTATGTGCATACATTCCTGATAATAAAACTCCTCTACTGGGACTACAGGTAGGACTAGCGCTATAAGCCTGTCTAAATAATATCGATTCTCTTGCAAATTTTTCAATGTTTTGTGTTGGAACTTTGTATCCATATGGTGAAATGTATCTTCCAGAATCATGAGTGTTAAAATAGATAATGTTCATCTGCTAAACCTCCTATTATAGTTTTTTTTACAATACTTATAAGTATAGTATCATAGTTGACACTTACTTTCAATATGAAAATATATAAAGATTATTATATTTAGATGAGTAAAGTATATAGAACTAGTACTTTTATGAAAATATTTTATTCATAATGAATAGGTAAATAAAAAAATGAGTATCATAATCATAGTTAATAGTTTAAAGAATATATTTACACGATTTTTGTTTTGATATCATATGTAGTCTTATCTTTTCTTTCATTATCATTAAGCTTATTTTCAGGTATAGATTCCATTAATTTTGTTTTATCGGATAGAGCTTGCAAAATAAACTCCTTTTTACATTTTTCACATTTATATACAATAGTTCCAGCATATAAATCTACATCTGGATTTAATTCCATACCATCTAATTTACTTTTGGTTTTACCTTTGAACTCTTTCACTGTTCTTTTTGTTACTTTTGTATTACCACAATATGGGCATTTTTTCTTTTTAAAGAAGTTTTTAATATCTTTAGATTGAAAACTGTATTCTATTCTTTCCATTTTTTGTTTACCTCATCCTGAACCTAAATATACTCATCTATATTCTTAGTCTTCACGCTAGCTTCATTTTATCCTGCCATAAATAAATTTCAAGTATATCCTTTGAATTTCATTTATAATATTTAATTATATTTTACTATTAGTTAATTTCAATGTCAAAATATATATAATCTTGTTTTCTTTTCATGACTTATTCCACCCCATTTATGATATAATTTATTTATAATGTTTTAGGAGGTGTATTAGAATGTACAAAAAAAGTGTTTTTCGTTATTGTTGTTTCGTACTTATTTTTTCTTTTATTATTTTATTAGTTACTCCTTTAATAATGTAAATGCTATAATGAAAATGTAGAAAAGTTCCAACATAAAAATGTAGGAATTTATACAGTTTTGTTTTAGCATTTTTTGCTATAATTGTGCTATCAATCCATATGGAAGGGGTGCACAATTATGCGAGTAGATATTCAAACTTTTATCAAACAATACACA
>NZ_BTPT01000022.1:0-72969 GCF_054408565.1 Vallitalea sediminicola | reverse complement strand
TAAAATGAACCATATTACACTCACATCATATCCGTTAGTTCTCTAATAAATAAATCAACACCAAACTTACATAGTTGAGTATATCTAAATGATTATGGTATAATCTAATATAAATGTATTGAAAAAAATCAAAATATTCATATTAGAAATTAATCCATAAATAAATTATAGATAGGTAGGTTTAAACATGAATATATTGTCCGCAGAAAATCTTTCTAAAAGTTATTCAGAGAAAACTTTGTTTGAAAATATTTCATTTGGTATAGACGATAATGAAAAAATTGGTCTAATAGGTATTAATGGTACAGGAAAATCAACTTTATTAAAAACTCTAGTAGGCATTGAATCTCTTGATGAAGGAAAAGTTGTTACTGGTAGAGAAGTGAAAATTCAATATCTATCCCAGAATCCTTATTTTGATAATGAATCTACTGTACTTGAACAGATTTTTAAAGGTGATAGTAAAGTGATGAAACTTATCAGGGAATATGAATTAGTAGTCCAGAAGTTAGAAAAAGAGTACGATAATACCAAACTGCAAGCTAGATTAACAAAACTTAATAGTGATATGGATTCTTTTGATGCTTGGAAAATGGAAAGTGAAGCTAAAAGTATTTTAACTAAGCTTGGTATAAGAGATTTTGAGTCCAAAATGGGAATTTTATCAGGAGGACAAAGAAAAAGAGTTGCTTTGGCAGCTGCTTTAATACAACCATCTGATTTACTTATTCTAGATGAACCTACGAACCATATTGATGATACCTTGATTGAATGGCTAGAAGATTATTTGAATAATCGTAAAGGTGCATTATTAATGATTACACATGATAGATATTTTCTTGATAGAGTAGCCAATAGAATTCTAGAACTAGACCAAAGTAGATTATACTCTTATGTAGGAAATTATAGTATATACTTAGAAAAGAAAGCTGAACGAGAGCAAGAAGTCGTTAGCAAGGAATTGAAGAGAAGAAATATATTTAGAAATGAATTGGAATGGATAAAAAGAGGAGCAAGGGCTAGATCTACTAAGCAAAAAGCTAGAATAGATAGATTTGAACAACTAAAAGAGCAAAAAGTTGACTTAAGAGAAGAAAACATGGATATTACAGTGGGGTCAAGAAGACTCGGTAAGAAGATTATTGATATCCATAATGTGTCTAAGAGTTTTGGTAGTAATACTGTAGTAAAAGATTTTGATTATACAGTTCTTAGAGATGATAGAATAGGTATTATAGGAGCCAATGGACAGGGAAAATCTACATTACTTAATATGATTGATGATAGATTAATTCCTGATAGTGGAAGTATTGACATAGGTGAAACAGTAGTTATAGGATATTACTCACAAGAAAATCTTGAAATGGATGAAAGCCTTAAGGTTATTGAGTATATTAAAGAAGTGGCAGAATATATTACTGCTGGTGATAATTATAAAATAACAGCTTCACAGATGTTAGAAAAATTCTTGTTTACAAAAGAAATGCAATATACTTTTATTAATCGTTTATCAGGTGGAGAAAAGAGAAGATTATATCTACTTAGAGTTTTGATGCAAAATCCGAATATTCTTCTACTAGATGAGCCTACTAATGACCTTGATGTACAGACACTTACTATACTAGAGGATTATATTGATAATTTTAGGGGAGCAGTTATTACGGTATCTCATGATAGGTACTTCTTGGATAAGACCTGTGATAAACTGTTTGTATTTATGGGTAATGGTGAGGTTAAGCAGTTTACAGGTAATTATACAAATTATATTAAGATTAATCTTAATGTTGTTGATGGTAATGAAGGAAGCGATAATGAAGAAAAAGAAAAGACAAAATCAAATTATAAGCAAAGAGAAAGAGCTCCTAAGTTTAGTTACAAAGAGAAGATAGAATATGATGAGATTGATGGTAAGATTGAAGAAGTTGAGGATAAAATAAGTAAGGTGGAAGAAGAGATAGGTAAGGGTGGCAGTGATTTTGTGAGGTTGCAGGAACTTACTGAGGAAAAGGAAAAGTTGGAGAGTAAGTTGGTGGAGTTTATGGATAGGTGGGAGTATTTGAATGAATTGGCGGAGAAGATAGAGGATTATAAAGAGAGATAATTTATATATAGCTAAATTATACTAAAAAACGACAATAGTTTACAGTGAAGTTATAGAAAGTGACGAATTAATAATTTGTTACTTTTTTTTGTAACTTTTTATTGGTTGTGTGCCTTATATAAGAGGAGATATTTTTTTGGAGGTGTGAAATTGTGAGGTTAACTTAATTGAATGTATGTAAAGAATCAATATAAAATGCTCAAAGTTAAAAAAGGAGAATTGAATAATGAAAACAAAAATTAGAAGTATAAGCTGTATAATATCTATAGCTTTATGTATTATCTTATTTAGTAATTATAAAAATGTATATGGACAAGATTTAGCAACAAGATTTGTCAATTATGCTCTTGGAGAAAATCATACTATAGGACTAAAAAATGATGGAACAGTATGGTCATGGGGCTATAATAGTGATGGTCAATTAGGAGATGGAACAACAACAAATAGACTATCCCCTGTACAAATAATTGGATTAACAGATATTAAGACTATTGTTACTGGTGGATTTCATACTATAGGACTAAAAAATGATGGAACAGTATGGGCATGGGGAAATAATGAATATGGACAGTTAGGAGATGGAACAACAACAAATAAGCTAATCCCAGTACAAGTAAAAGGATTAACAGATGTTAAAATTATAGTTACTGGTGGTTTTCATAATATAGCAGTAAAAAATGATGGAACAGTATGGGCATGGGGCAATAATATTTGGGGACAATTAGGAGATGGAACAAAAACAGATAGGCTAACTCCAGTACAAATAAAAGGATTAACAAATATTAAAACTATTGTTGCTAATAGGACGTATAATATGGCAATAAAAGATGATGGAACAGTATGGGCATGGGGCGATAATAGTTATGGACAGTTAGGAGATAGAACAAAAACAGATAAGCTAATCCCAGTACAAATAAAAGGATTAGCAAATATTAAAATTATTGTTGCTGGTGATTTGTATAGTATAGTAATAAAAGATGATGGAACAGTATGGGCATGGGGAAATAATGAATATGGACAGTTAGGAGATGGAACAACAACAAATAAGTTAATCCTAGTACCAATAAAAGGATTAACAGATGTTAAAACTATAGTTACTGGTGGAAATCATAATATAGCAATAAAAGATGATGGAACAGTATGGGCATGGGGCTATAATGGTCATGGACAGTTAGGAGATAGAAAAGCCAACAGGAATAGTCCAATCCAAATAAAAGGATTAACAAATACTAAAACTATAGTTGCTGGTGGTTATCATAATATAGCAATAAAAGATGATGGAACAGTATGGGCATGGGGGTGTAATGGTTATGGACAGTTAGGAGATGGAACAATAACCTATACATCACCTCCAACACAAATAACATCTTTAACCCCAACTAATTATCCTCAACAACCACAAAACATATCTGCTACATCAGAAAATGGGAATATATCTCTTTCATGGGATACAACTATAAATGCTATCAGTTACACAATTAAAAGAGCAACAACTTCAAACGGAGAATATACAACAATAGCAGACAATATAACAGAAACAACATATATAGATAATAATGTAACTAGCGAAACAACATATTATTATGTTGTAAGTGCAGTAAATAATGGTTTAGCGAATGATTCAAAAGAAGTATCAGCAACAGCAAAAACAACTCAAACAGTGCCAATTGCTCCAACAAATGTAAGTGCAAAAAGTGGAAATCAAACTGTAGAACTAAATTGGAATGATGTAGAAGGAGCAGAAAATTATATAATAAAAAGAAGCACTACATCAGGTAGTGGATATACGGTTATAGCAGATAATGTAACAGGAACAATTTATACAGATACAGAAGTAACTAACGGATCGACCTATTATTATGTAGTAGTAGCAATAAATGAAGCAGGAGAAAGTGGCAATTCAGAAGAAGTAACAGCAACACCAAAAGAATCAACAAAATTACCAACAGTTCCAATCAATGTAACTACAACAGCTGGAAATCAAACTGTAGAATTAAGCTGGAATGGTGTACCAGATGCAGATAGTTATGTTGTAAAAAGAAGTACTACATCAGGTAGTGAATATACAGTTATAGCAGACAATATAACAGAAACAACATATGTAGATAAAGAATTAACTAATGGAACAACTTATTACTATATAGTAACTGCAAAAAATAAAGTAGGAGAAAGTGGTAATTCACAAGAAATATCAGCAACACCTAACCTATTACCACCAACTACACCAACCAATATCCAATCAATAGGTAAAGACCAAACAGTAAATTTAAGCTGGGATAACGTATTAGGGGCAGATAGCTATATTATAAAAAGAAGTACAACCCAAGATGGTACTTATTCAACTATAGCATCAGATATTACATCTACAACTTATGAAGACACAGGACTAACTAACAGAACAACTTATTACTATATGGTTTTAGCAAAAAATGAAGCAGGAGAAAGTGCAAATTCATCTAAAATATCAGCAATACCACTTAATGAGCCACCAGCATCACCTACTGGTTTAACAGTTAAAAATAGTGATAAATCTGTCAATCTAACATGGTCAAATACAAATGGTGCATTTACTTACAAAGTAAAAAGAGCAACAACATCAGGGGGGCCATATACATTAGTAGCTAATAATATCACTGGTACTACTTATACAGATAATGGTTTAACTAATGGAACAAGATACTATTATGTAGTATCTGCAGTTAATACCAAAGGAGAAAGTACAAATTCAACTGAAGTCACAGCGCTGCCAGATATAACAAAACCAAATTCACCTACAGGTATCAACGTATCTACAGCAGATAAAAGAATTACTTTGACATGGAATAAAATTGCTAATGCAGATATCTATATAGTCAAAAAAGCAACTACTTCAGGAGGACCTTATACAATAGTATCTAATAATTTAACAAAAACAACCTATACTGAGTTAGGATTAAATAATGGAACATCATACTACTACATTATAATTGCTAAAAACGAAAAAGGTGAAAGTGAGCCATCTATTGAAATAGAAGCTGTACCTGGAATTCAAAAACCTAATAACGTAATAATACAAGTAGTAGATAAAGAAATAAAATTATCATGGGATCCAGTATCTAACGCAGAT
This sequence comes from Vallitalea sediminicola, assembly GCF_054408565.1. Lineage (NCBI taxonomy): Bacteria > Bacillati > Bacillota > Clostridia > Lachnospirales > Vallitaleaceae > Vallitalea > Vallitalea sediminicola. The sequence continues at coordinate 67,762 of NZ_BTPT01000022.1, read as the reverse complement.
GTATATAAAATAAAACGTTCAGAAGATTTAGATGGTCCATATACAGTATTAAGCGAAGGTATAACAGGAACAAACTATGTTGATAACAGTATAAAAGAAAATAAATTATACTATTACGTGATATCTGCTGTTAATAGTTTAGGTGAAAGCCCAGAAACAGAACCAGTATCAGCTCTTGTAAAAGATTCTGTAGATAAAAGATATATTTTACTTGTAGTACTTAATAATGGTATGCAAAAAGAATATGATATAGATACATCTACAGCTGTTAAATTCATAAACTGGTACTTAAATAGAGCTAATGGAATTGGTAGTCCATTTTTTACCTTATTTAATCAAGAAAAATGTGATGTTTTTGAAAACAGTAAAGATTATATAGGATTTAATACTATTTTATATTATCAACTCAATGAATATAAAATTTATATGAAAAAGTAAAAGGATGAGGTGGAAAGTACAATGAATATAAAAAAGATAATTAGTCAATTGTTTCTTTTAGCATTACTTATAAGCAATATAAGTATAGATACACATGCTTCTGTACCTTCAAAAATTAATGTTTATGATAACCAATCTTTAGATGGTGGTATTAAACTAACTTGGTATAAAATTTCTGATGCTACTAGATATATAGTAAAAAGAGCAGAAAAAAGAAAGGGAACATATACGGTTATAGCAGATAATATATTAGAAAATACCTATCAAGATACAGGACTTGAAAATTCAAAATTTTATTATTATAAGGTTATTGCACAAAATGAAGAAGGATTAGGTATTGAGTCTGATATAGTAGCGGCGGCACCTTCAAAATCAAATTATATATGGTTTGATATATATGGATTACAATGTGATTTATGTGGGATAGACATATATGATATTAATGATAATAAAATTTATTATTCTACACACTATATAAGTGATTCAACAATAAGTATACCATCTTCATCCGATTATGCTACTGGGATGGCATATAGGTTAAGAGATCATAATCGAGTACCATTTAATACTAATGATAAATGGAAAGGAAATACTGCTCCAGTAGCAAGAGCTGGATTTAAGCTTAGTCCACATAATGGAATAAAAAAAATAGTAATACATGCAGGTGAATTTTCACCTATAAAAACATATATTTTTGAGACTATGAGTCCATCTGTAAATTCTGAAAAAGTTTATTATAAGTTAGAATTAAATTATGAGATTAGAGGGAATACAATAGAATATATAGTTAATAAATCCGGTTTGAAAGCAATTGGACAAAATGAAAAAATATTTTTAAAATGGGACAATATAGAAAATATTAAAAATTACATTATTAAAAGGTCAGAAAATAAAAATGGACCATTTTCTATTCTAACAACTATTACAAACTCAAATGAATATGTAGATAAAAATTTAGAAAACCAAAAAATATATTATTATAAAGTAGAATGCGTTACTAATAACCAAAACATTATTGACTTAGGAACAATAAATGCAAAAACTACAAAAGATAGATACATAATTTTAGAGTTATACGAATCATATGGAAAGAATTACTATGATGATTTTGGCATTAATGAGTTGCAAATCTTAGATTCTAATAATAATGTAATTAATTATGGTGTTGCAGATAGTGCAAAATTTGATTTGCCTATAAATTATTATGGCAATATAATTAATTCTCTAGGTAGAGATTATGAAGATTTTAAATTAGCTCAAGATAAAAATTTAGAAAATTATGTATTACTAGGTTATAAATTTTTGCAAGGGGAGTGGAAAAGATATGCATTAAAACTTGATGAAAATATAGGTGTAGATAAAATAAATTTATGGACTAGTGATCATAAACAGCCCAAAAAAGTAACATTTTATAAATCTTTATCATATGACTATATAAATAACTTGAAAAATAGGAGAAATGATAATTTATCATTTTTTGCGGAAAAACAAATAGCAGATACTGAAGAACTTATTAAATACGAATTTACCCAAACATCCCCAAACACACCACAAGGTGTAAATGCTATCTCTCAAGATACAAAAGTTAATATTAAATGGAATAAAGTAGATAACGCAGACAGCTATAAAATAAAACGTTCCACTTCACAAAGCGGTCCTTACACAGTTATCCAAGAAGATATAGTGGATTTACAATACACTGATACTGGAGTTATTAATGGAACAGAGTATTACTATGTTGTATCAGCAGTTAATAAAGGTGGAGAAAGTAATAATTCATTAGAAGCTAGTGTTATACCAAGTGCCAAATTACCACAAGCACCTACAGGACTAACAGCAAAATCACAACAAAATGGAATTAATCTATCTTGGAATCCAATATATAATGCAAGTAGCTACACTATAAAACGTTCCGAAACAGCGGGCGGACCTTATGAAACAATATTGGAAAATACAACAGATACATCATTTAGTGATTCAGGCTTGACTTTTGGTACAACATATTATTATGTGATAACAGCTAATAACACTATAGGGATAAGTAATAACAGTGAAGAAGTACAAGGTACACCTGGACAGGTATTACCAGAAAAACCTATAAATATAATCACCAAAGTAAAGGAAAATAATGTATATCTTACATGGGATACAGCTAATCATGCAGTAAGTTATAATGTTATGCGCTCCGAGACTGAAGAAGGTACATATACTGTAATTGAAAATGTAAAAGGTATATCTTATAAAGATGTAACTGCTGAATCTGACAAAATATATTTTTATAAAATAATAGCTGTAAACGAACAAGGTGAAAGTGAAGCTTCTGAACAAGTGAGAGTTGTAGTAAAAGATAATATAGAGCAAAAAATACTCCTATCATTAACAATGAAAAATGGTTCAACTAAAGAATATGTCATAACTCACAGTCAACTAGTTAAATTCATGAGTTGGTATCAAGATAATACTATTAAAAAAGGGTTACCATATTTCACATTAATAGCTAAGAATAAATATGGTGCATATAAAAGTAGTAAAAAATATATTTTATTTGACTCAATAATGGCAATTGATGTAAAAGAAGTACAATCTAATTAAGATAAAAAGATGGATTCATTAACATATATGTTGATAATATGTTAATGAGTTCTATCTTAATGATTTAGTAATTGATAACATGTACTTACTTAACTATATAAGTAGAATTAAATAATTGCTCTAGATTCGCAAGGAGGAAAAAAATGAGAAAGAAAAGATATCTTATACTATTGACTTTTTTAATAGTTTTAAATTCATGCGTATTTGTAAAAGGAGATTCACTTCCATCAGTTCCAACAAATATTCAAGTAACCTCTAACGATAATAAGATTGTATTATCATGGGATGAGGTAGATGTTTGTAAGCAATATGAAATAGAAGTAGATGGAGTAGTAATAGATAATAGCCAATACACCATATTTGAGCATGAAAATCTAATGCCATTAACAACTCATAATTATAGAGTAAGGGCATTAAATGAAAATGGTAGAAGTGATTGGAGTTCTATAATAACTCAAAAAACAGCTAATCCCAAATTACAACAAATAAATATCATGAAAAGTAGTAAAGAAATAATAGAACCAAGATATGGTTTTGGAACAGTAACACTTAATAATAAAATATATATAATAGGTGGGTATGGTGATGGTTATATAAGTACAATAGAAGAATATGACCCAGTACAAAAAATGTGGGAAATAAAAACAACTATACCAACCAATAGAATGCAGCCATGTGTTGTAGCTCACAATAACAAAATATATATTATTGGAGGCTACAATAACCAAGAAAAAGAATTAAATACTGTAGATGTTTATGATTTGAAAAAGGATTCATGGGAACAAGTAAAATCTATGCCAACAAAAAGAAGTGGGGCAACTGCAGTACAATATAATAATAAAATCTATGTAATAGGTGGTTATAGTAGTCAACAAAAAGTATTAGATGTGGTAGAAGTATATGACACTAAGACGAATTCATGGACAACTATAAAATCTATGCCAACAAAAAGAAGCCTAATGGATGCTATTGTATATGATAACAAAATATATGTTATGGGAGGATATAATGGTTTCGTTTTAGGAGATGTAGAAGTATATGATATAGATACTGATACATGGCAAAGAAAAGGACAGATGCCTATACCAAGGTATTCTTTTAATACTACTTTACTTAATAATCAAATAATGATAGTGGGCGGATATAATACTATACCTTTTAATACCATAGAACTCTATAATCCTAATAATAATAAATTTATTCATCAAACTACTCTAAAAAACGAAAGATATGCTTCGGGAATTGCTGTTATAGATGAAAATCTTTATATAATAGGTGGAACTAATGAAGCAGCTCCTCTTAATATTGTAGAAAAAGCATATGTCAAAAAAGATGAAGCACCATATAATTTTAATACTCAAGAAGTAGGAAATGATATTCTTCTTACATGGGATAAAGTTGAAGATGATACTTTATATGAAGTTGAAATCAATGGTGTAAAAGTGCAAAATGGATTTAATAATTCTTATACTGAAAAAGATATTAAAATAAATAAAAAATACTATTTCAGAGTAAGATCAATCACTGAAAAGGGCATATCACAATGGAGTTCTTATAAAACATACATCAAATATAATGATAAACCTTCAGCATATGCTTATATTGGTGAAAGAGTTAAAGACGAGGAGAATTATGAATCAATTGATTTATATATTATGACTAAAAATATCAATGATATTTATTCAGCTGAAATAGAATGTACCTATGATAAAGAAGAAATAGAGATAACAACTAATGGTATCAATCAGCTTATTTATTTAGAAGAAAATCCTTATCAATATATTAATTTAGATGAAAAAACAGGACGAATCTATCTTAATTTATCTTTAACAGGAAATAAAGTACAAAATAATGATTTAGTCAATGTTTATAGAATTACACTTAATCTGCGAACCTTAGATAATACAAAAATAAATGTAGATAAAATAAATTTGGTTGATTCCGTTGGACATATAATAGACATATCAGAGATATACGACTTAGACATTCCATCATTATACTAAATATGTGAGGTAAACTCTATGAAAAAAGAAATAATAATAAAAATTAAGATTATAGCTATGTTAGGAATTTGCATTAATTTATTGAGTATTAGTACTAATCATGTTTATGCTACACCTCAAGATATTGATGATACTAAATATTTTGAAATGACCGAAGAAGAAATAGAAGAAACAACGACACAAAAAAATAATATAAAAGAATATAAAAAATTTATTGAAGATAATAAAGAAGGTATTGGACAATTAATGGGGGAACCCCAAATAATTAAGGATGATATTGTTATATCAGAAAAAGAGGTAACAGATTATTCGATTAATTTTGGAGTAGATAGACTTAAGAGCATGTATCCATATTATAGAAAAACAGATGGTGGACTGTATGTGGGTATATTAAAGCTTAACAGGGCAAAAACTGAAACAGAAACTGGAAGTCAAACTTTATATAATCAACATATAATGAATCAATATAAAAAAAATATAGTAACCAGTAGATATGATAATAAAGGTAAGCTAATAAGTAAATCATACTCATGGGATAATACTAATAATCATTTAAGTTATATGGGAAAAGATGAAAATGGTAATGATATATTATTTGTAAAACAAAGCGCTGAGAAATTAGATTCTAGACGTATAGATAATAAAGATGGTAGTTATAAAATAATAGATACTTGGCAAGGTAAATATTTTGCAGTTAAAGAAAATAGCAAAGTAGTAAATGGAACCTATAAAATCAATATTGGATATTATAGCGGAAAGATAAAGAGTGAGGAACATATTTATACTTTTATAGCTAGATACAAGGTGCTTTATGCATTAGATGAAATGAAAAAAGCTCTACTTGGAAACGCAGCAAACGGTGAACATGCAAATGATCCGGTTAATGTAGTAACAGGTAATTTATTTTCTACTGATACTGACTTAGAGTTATTAGATCTTGGTATGAATATTGATGCAACAAGATACTACAATGCGCAAGATGAGAGACAGGGAATTCTTGGACAATCATGGAGATTTAATTATGAAAGCTATATTCAAGAAATGGAAGAAAATAATAATTTAAAGGTTATATATCCAAATGGAAGAACCGGGGTATATATATATAATGAAGAAAAAAATGAATATGAAGCTTTACCAGGTTTCTATGACCAATTAATTAAAGAAGATGATGGAACCTACATATTAACATTAAAAAATAAAACTAAATATTTCTATAACATTAATAAAAAGCTTTCTAAGATAAAAAATATACAAGGTAATGAAGTTAACTTAATATATAACTCACAAAACCAATTGATTCAAGTAAAAGGAGCTCTTGGTAAATATATTAATATAACTTATGACCAAGGTAAGATTATAAAAATAACAGATTCTCTAGGAAGAAGTATTACATATACTTATAATAATAATTTAATAGAAAAAGTAATTGATGATGCTGGTGCATATACGAAGTATACATATGAAGGTAATAAAATAAAATCAATTACAGATAAGAATGGAAAAGTATATATAACAAATGATTATGATGAATTTGGACGAGTAATAAGACAAACTGATGGTAATGGTGGAGAGATTAATTACGATTATAATATTATAACAAAAGAAAATTATTATCATAATGTAAAAACAGGTGAAAAAATAAGGTATCAATATAATAAAAGATGTTATATTACAAAAAAAATATATGAAGACGGTACCTATGAAGAATATACTTATGATGAAAAAGGTAACAAGAAAACATCAAGGAATAGGAATGGGTATGTTACAACCTTTATTTATGATGATAGGAATAATATTGTTAAAATAATATCTCCAGAACCTCATAATTATGAAACTAAATTAGATTATAATGAAAATGACAATGTAACTAAAATTACTAGACCCAATGGTGTAGAGGAAAATTATACTTATGATACAAATAATAATTTAACTAAAATTGAAAAACCATTAGATGAAAGCACCAAAGCAGTTACAACATTTACATATGATGATAAAGGAAGAAGATTATCAAGTACTAATCCATTAGGCTATACAACATCATATCAATATAATGATCATAGTCCTCTACCTATAAAGGTCATTGACCCAGAAGGTAATATTACAAATTATACATATGATAATGGAAATAGAGTAAAAACAATAACCAAAGATAATAGTACATTAACATATGAATACGATTATCTAAATAACATAACTAAAGTAACTGATCAAAATGGTAATATTACTAGAATGAAATATGATAAGATGGGCAATTTGATTAAATCAATAAAGCCTAATCAGTATAATGTTTCTACAGATGATGGAATAGGAACAATCTATAAGTATAATGACATGGATAAAATCATAAAAACTATTGATCCATTAGGTAATATATACGCTAACCAATACGATAATGCAGGTAATTTAGCAAAAGTAATTAATCCAAATACTTATGATGAAGTTACAGATGAAGGCGAAGGAAAAAGTCTTATATACGACACTAACAAAAGATTGATAAAAACGATAAATCCATCTGGAGCACAAGCGAGAATTAAATACGATCCATTAGGTAATGTTTTAAAATCTATTACAGCTAATAACTATAATGAGACAACAGATGATGGAGAAGGTATAAGTTTTACTTACGATTCATTAAATAGAATAACAGCTATTAAAGATAAAGACGGAAATACAATAAGTAAAAATATTTATGATGAAGTAGGCAATATCCTTAAGACAGTTGATAGTGAGGGTTATGAAACATTATACAAATACAATGATGCAGGTTGGTTATTAGTAAAACAAGAACCACTAAAGAAAGAAAAGGGTGAAGTATTATATAGGCAAACCAGATATAAATATGATTTACTAGGTAGAGTGATAAAAGAATATAAATCTAAAGATTATGTTTTAAAAGATGGTAGAGCAGAAGAATATAATATTATTAATTATAGTTATAATAAAAATAACCAAATAATTAAAGTGACAGATTCATCAGGAGCCAATATACAGTACAAATACAATAATCAATCACAATTAGTAGAGCAAAAGACAAAAGTAAGTGATGATGTATTTAGTATTAAAAAATATGTATATGATAAGCTAGGAAGAATAGCAAAGGAAATCCAAGTTATAGATGGTGAAGATATTGGTAGTACTAATGAAAAAGAAGAAGCAATAACAGACTATACATATGATAAAAATGGTAACTTAACACAGATAAAAACTCCATTAGGATATAAAACAATTTTTACATATGATGCAAACAATAGAATCATAAAAAAAGATGAAGAAGTAGAAAAAGATTGGTTAAATGAAACACATGTAAAAGCTAATATCTATTCACACAAAGATAAAATATATGAGAACAACATATATACTTATAATGTAAACATTGATACTACTGAAAAAATATCAGATATTAACCTAAATATAAAATATGACCCAAGGGTATTTGATATAGAAGGAATCGAAAAAGAAAACGAAAGTATAGAGATTAACACAAATACCATAGGTCAAATATCTATATCCAGTAGTGAAGTATATAATATAGGTAAAGCTGATATCCTGAAAATAAAGCTACGAGCTAAGAGTCAAATAATAGGGTTAGGTTATGTGACATTCACAGAAGAAAGTACCTATAAAAATCAAAATGGAGAAGTAAAACCTTTTTCAGAATTAACAGGGCAACGATTAGATATAACGGGACCTGATTTCAATCAAAATCAAAAGGTTGAAATTAATGACTTAACATTAGCGGCACAACAAATAAGTCAAAATGGAGTCAATCCAAATTATAAGTACAAATATGATACTAATAATGATGGTAAAATTGATGCAGATGATTTAACCTATATAAGTGAATGGTTAGATCATAATAACAGTAATAATTACAAGAAATTAGGAATAAGCCAAATAAAAAATAAAATAATTAATACTACATATGCTAAAGGTTCTGATAAGGTTATCAGAGAAACATCCTATGAATATGATAAGGCAGGAAATCTAATAAAAGAAACTGATTCAGAAGGCTCTATTGAATATGCTTATGATGTACAAAACAATTTAATCAAACAAAAAGATAAAGAGGGCAACATTTATAGTTATAAGTATGATGAAGAAGGCAATGTTATTAGAGAAATCAAGCCAGAAAATTATAATGAAGAAACTAATGATGGAAAAGCAGCCGCTTATACTTATGACTATCTTGGAAGATTAATAGCTGTTAGAGATGAAGAAAATAGGGTTGTACAAAAAAATGTTTATGATGCTAAAGGAAAACTTATACAACAAATAGACCCAAAAGGATATCTATCAGGGGCTAACGATGATGCAAGATATAAAACAGAGTATTCTTATGACATCGGTGGTAGGCTAATAGCTATAACAACACCTGAACTAAAACAAAAAGACAAACAGAATACAACCTATACCTATGACGCTCAAGATAATATCTTAACCATGACAGATGCAGAGGGCAATGTAACTACTTATATAAGAGATCTATGGGGAAGAGCAGAAACAATCATTAATGCAAAAGGCAATTCATCAAGATATACTTATGACTATGCTGGTAATGTAACCTCTAGTATTGACCCAAAAGGTAATAAGACTAAATACGTATATAATAGTCAAAATAGGTTAAAAACAGTAATTGATCCCCAAGGTAAAGAAATAAAATACTTATATGACTTAGAAGCAAGAGTCATAAAAGAAACAGATAGACTAGGACAAGATATCCATTATCAATACAATAGGGATAACAATTTAACACAAAAAAGTATTGAAGGGAAAAATCAAGACCAATACTATCTATATAATCAAATCGGAAGGTTACAAGCTACAATATCCAATAATGGTATCGAGAGATATAATTATAATAAAAACGGTTTGATAACAGATAAGATAATGAATAATGAGACTGTATTAAGCTATAAGTATAATGCAAATAATCAAATAAAATCTTTAACAGATATACAAGGAAATATTATAAACTATACTTATGATAGTCAAGCTAGGATAAAAGAAGTAAAAGATAATACTAGTACATTGGCAACCTACAATTATACAGATAATCAACTTGATGCTGTTACCTATAATAATGGAATAAGTATTAATTATGACTATAATAAAGATAATCAAGTTACAAGAATAACTCACGAAATGGATAGTAACCAGATTCTAAATACTTATGATTATACTTATGATTTGAATGGCAATATTATAGAAAAACTAGAAAACCAAGAATCAACAAAATATGAATACGACCAATTATATCAACTAACTAAGGTTAATTATCCAGATAATATAGAAGAAAATTATACATATGATGTTTCAGGTAATAGACAAAAAAGAACATTAAAAGAATCTATATTAGATGGACAATCTTCACCTATAGTAAAAGAAATAACTACAAACTATCAGTATAATAACCTAAACCAGTTAACAAAATCTATGGAAAATGATATAATAACTACATATTTATATGATGAAAATGGTAACATGATTAAGGAAAACAACTCAAAATCAGGTGCAATTTATTATAATTATGATGGTTATAATAGATTAACTAACGTTACTAAACCAGATGGACAATATCAAACTAATTATTATACAGTAGGTAACTTAAGGAAAGCAATTGAAGAAAATGGTGTATATACAGGATTTACGTATAATGCTGGTCAAGTAGTTAGTGAGGATAATTCTTATGGCGAAATTAGACAAAATATCATAAGAGGATATCAACAAATAGCTTCGAAAGATGATACTGACCAGATTAATTACTATCTACATAATGTTCATGGAGATATAACAAGCATTGTTAATAGCGAAGGTAAAATGTTAAATGCATATAACTATGACGCATATGGTAAGATAACTTCAAAAGAGGCATTAGTACCTAACAGATATAATTATGCTGGTGAACAATATGATGATGTAACAGGTCAATATTATTTGAGAGCTAGATATTATAATCCTACAATAGGGAGATTTATTCAAGAAGATAGTTTTAGAGGCGACGGGCTTAACCTCTACACATACGTACAGAATAATCCTGTTAATTATATAGACCCAACAGGACACTGTAGAGAAAAAACCAATAAATACTGTGAAACCATTTTAAATATGTCAAATCAAGATGTATATTTCTTAACAAATATGTTTTATTCAAATGGTTTTGAAGATGAAAGTGATTTAGATAGTTATATAGAGATACTAGATACGTTAAAGAATTTTGATGATAACTTAGGAATATATGAAAAAGTAGATAAACTAAAGCAATTAGGATACTCTCATACTTATGCAACACTAATTGAATTATCTTATCGACTAAGTAAATCTAATGCATCTTTAGCTGAATTAGACATGCATTATAGAACAAAGCAACAAAAAACGATAAATCTGGTACTTGCGATGTATGGTGGTATCATTGCCGAAGGACTTATGAATGGTAAGGAAATGTCTCCATTTTATTCAGAAGATAGTGCTTTAGACCAACTGGAGAAAAATGGTTTTATACCACCAGGTATGAAGCCTAGTCTTAGTAATACTACAAATCAGGGGACAAGTAATGCTAGTAAAAGTGTTGGAATTACACAATCAAGAATTAATATAGCAAATGGCTCTACAAGATTTAGTCCATCAAATAAGGCTGGATTAGAACATGTTATAGATAGACATTTTAATCCTGGTAAGAATGCAGGTCAATTTACAATAAGTATTGATAAATTCAAGAGTATTCTAGGTAGAAAAGATATAATTCAGACGCCAGTATCAATTCTTGAAACATCAGGACAATATTCACGTATAGTTAATGTTGGAAGTGAAATAGGAACAATTAAGCCTAGTTTAGGAGGTGGCACAACATCATGGATGCAGATTATTACTGATAAAGCAGGTAATTTAATTACTGCATACCCAATTCCAAAACCTTAAGAAAAGGAGAGTTTACTATGTTAGATATAGATAATCAGGAAAAATTGTTATGGGGGAAATGCTTGAAAATACTTAATAATGTTAGTAATAATAACCTTGATAAACTTCTTGAAAATCTAATTGCATTTGTAATACAAAATGAGAATATATTAAGTAAAGTTGCGGATAAAGAATTTCTAACATTTGTTAAAAATGTCCACGCAAATATGTTTGTAGTAGGAAGTACTAAAGATGATTTTGAACGCCTAACAAATAATTATTGTCGATTACAATCAGCAACTACTACTGACGTTTGGAGAATAGTATCTAACCTTGTTTGGGATTTAATAACCATGACAACTGAGGAGATATGTCCTCAGTGCAAAAGTGATAATTTAAGACTCTTAACAGATATGGATAAAAATATAATTTATAAAAGTTGTGAAACTTGCTTTTGGATAGAAGTTAATGGAAAGGGGATTAAGAGACCAAATGTGCTATTGCCAGCAAATAAAAATATGATTAGTAAGTATGAATTAAACCTATTGAAGTAATATTTTTGAATATATGTGATGTTTTAAATCTTAATATTGAAAAAATGTACTAGGTAAAGAAAACTTTACCTAGTACATAGATAATAATTAGACATTATCCTAGATATATCCCAAACCTTAGACCAACCACCTAATTGTAATGACTCGGGACATACTGATTCTTGCCATAAAGTATCATCTCCTAAGCTTTCTTAATCTTAATAATTAACTGTTCCTTATCACAAGTAACTTGTACCTTATCACCAATGTTAAACCCTAGTTTTTCAAGCCATTTCCCTTGAAGTCTAATAAGTGGATATGTCGAAAAATCATTTTTAATTATTAATAATTAGTAATACTGGAAACAGTAAGAGTTCGAAAATTCATATGTAATAATCTTCTTTCAAAGTAGTTGAAAGGAAAACAAAAAGTTCTGATTTACACTTGTTAAATGATGTAGAATCATCTATAATTATATAAAGATTGCTTATAACAGCGTATGCTGTATGTGTAGGTAGTTGTGTACCTGCATATGCCTGAAAGTGTTTCAGCACTTTCGGGATATGGCGACCTTTTTATTTTCCAATAAATGATGAATAGCCAAAATAAAAACATCTAGGGTCAATAACTTGCAAAGTGTTTTTAAGGTCTTCCCCCCCCTCCAAAATCTTTTCAGGGTTTTTCTCACAAATCAATAAAAGCTAAGATTACTCCCTTTTAGCCAAAGTGTAACACCACCCCAACCACCGTTAATTATTATCCTTCTAGGCTAGTGCCAATCATACGTACACTCGGGTATTGCTCACGAAGCGACCTCGCAAGCAACTGACGAAGCCCCTCACAAAACCGAACTTGGGTCATTGGGCGAAAAAATCCTCGGGTTACTCTCAAGGGTGCTTACAAAGAGCCTTCGAAGCTTTTGCTTGACTAGCTGGGCTACTGCATGCCTATATGTAAGAGACTTTACCATGAGCAATACAGTTACTGACTATCTTTTACGTCCCAAAAACTCGCTCCATGAGCTAATGAATACACTGACTCGGTTAAGCTGTCGGATGTTGTCAACACATTGGTAGCTGAAGTAATTACGCCAACCTAGCCGTTATATTTCTTTGCCATGTCAGTTCTAAATTCATCTCTAGATGAGATAATAACTAATTCTATGGAATACTCTCTTACTGACTTATCAAAATAGTCTCCATGGATAGGAATAGGATCTCATAAGCCACCGTCTATTTCGCGAATCAATTCATCAATGTTTGTAATATCACTTCTATCAGTTCTCTTCAAAATATGCAATCTCATTCTATCTAATGTAAACTTTCTATATTTCTCTACTTCGTTATTCTGAATAAGATATTTGGATTGCCAATATCCATCAAATACACATCTCAAAACAAATGTAGAAAGTATTCCATTTAATCCTATCAATGTAAAGCCTAGTTCATATATAAGTTTCATACTATAAAGTAATTTAGACAAAACAACCTGTTCTTTATCAGAAAATGAATAGCAGTATTGACTTAGCCTATAGATTTATATTACTTGATATAGTATATTACAACAAAAATTACACATCCTAATCTAAACAGATACCATACAAGTATCCAAATGAGAACTAGGAGTGATTTAATTTGAATATAATAGATAATTTAATCGAATCATTTAATACCATATCTGAAGGATTAGAAAAAGTATTAAGTAACGAAAATTATATTTTTGTCAACGATAAAGACGGTAACATTATATGTACACTATACAACAGCGATAAGGAAAGAAATCTATTAGACGAATATCTAGAAGACAGTCATATATCAAAAGATGATGTTAGCATTACTGTAATGGATACATTAGAAAGCGAAGATCTGGAAGAATTATTTAAGAAACATCAAATATTTAATTAGAGTAGTAAATATTATAAAGGATTAACAACAATAAAATCATCAGCTTATGAACTAGGTTGATGATTTTATAATATATAAGAAAAAATAATATTTAATTTATATTCTTATCCAAGCTCATCTTATCCTAGCCAAACAATTATGATACAATGTTATTATATACTAGTAAACTAGTAATAAATGAGTTTTGATAATAGATAAAATAATAACTTCTATAATTTCTACTATTATTAAAGCTTATGGGAGGTATTAAGATGGCAACACAATCATTAATTAATAACGAAACCACAATACAAGTAAAAAGTGTATTGCAAAAATTCCAAAAAGGATATACCGATAAAAACATAGACAATATAGATGACTACATAAATGACTTATTTGTAAAAGATGATAATATTATAACTATAGGAACTTCTCGTAGTGAATGGTGTATTGGACTTGAAGAGTGTAAGGGATTAATTGAAAGTGATTGGAAATATTGGGGAGATCTAGTTATTAACTATCAAAATGCAAAAATCAACTCGAAAGGTGATACAGCTTGGTTTTTAACTGATTGTGCTTTAAGTTGGGATTCTGAAGATGATTTTGATGAATGGTGTGAAGACTTAGTAGCAGACTATTTTCAAGAAAATGGACGTTATATCAATTACAAGCAATTCTCAAAAATGGCAATGTTAAATATAAAGTTAGCACTACTTATTAAATCATCACAATGCAATAAAGGAAAAAACATTCCTTTTCCAATAAGGTTATCAGGTACCTTAATTAGAACAAATGATAGATGGTTAATTAATAAATTACATTTTTGGGTACCTATGTCAAGTTATCCTGAATGGAGAATAGATACTGATAATACAGACTCCATAAAATACTATAATCAAATAGTACAGAGAATGAGTAAATTAAACAATGAATATAATAATCAATCATGTGAATGTATTAGGGAGCTACTAAATGCCTTAAAAGAGAATTATCTGAATAAAAAATCAGATATATTAGATACTGTTAAAAATCTCTTTGTTACATATGCAGATATTTATATAGTTGATCCTAATGAAATTCCTGTTGCTATAGGTATGGATAATATAGAAAAAATGATTCAGATACAAAGAGAAAAATGGGATGACATGGAACTTAATATCAAAGAATCAATAATTAATAAAGAAGGGGATACAGCAAACATTATCACTACTGGTATCTTCAAAAAATGTTCAACTTCAGAACAATTGCTTCAAAGAGAGTGGAATAATATTAAAGAAACACTCCAAAAAGAAGGCAAAGGTGAAGACAAACTTTTCCAAGTACAGAAACAAATAGCATATGCTCTAAAAGAACTATCTTTTGGAAAAGAAGCAATGTGGGAATTTAGATTTGACGCTGTAGCTGTAAAAGTAGATGATATCTGGAGATTCCATAATGTTCAATTCACTTATCCTTCATTATATGTATTAGAAGGTAATTATGATATGATACCTTTACTCAATGATAATGTAGACAAGCAATCATAATAATATATAATAAAAATTTAATAGAGTAGGTTGTTTATAGTTTTAGTATTAAAATTATGAACAACCTATAATAGAAATCTGATGCCACATTTTCTATTTTGTTGTTAAATATTTTTATGGAAATTATAAAATAAAGATGTATAATATAAAGGAATAAACACAATCCTAAATCTCGATTAGTTTGTAAATTACATAGTAATACGATATAATAGAAAAGTAGATTTAACAAGTATCTGTGAGGAGGCAAATTATGGATAAAAGGAACTTCTCAAGCATCGGAAATGAAATCAAAGATAGTGTTAAAAAAGCAGTCAACACTAGAGATTTTAGTCAATTAAATAAAGATATTGGAAATACAGTAAACAATACTTTAGATGAAATTAAAAGTTCTATAGGGTACAATAATAATAGCAAGAATGGAAACAAATGGGATAATAAGGACATCTATAATGAAAGAAATAAGGACAGGCATTATAGATATAACCACCATTCAAATAATCCACCATGTGAAGAAAGCCAAGTTTATAAGAATAAAAATATTCCTAAGGATATGAAATTTGTTAAGCCGGTTGGAAGAATATCTGGGATATTATTTACTGTATTTGGCAGTATTGGAATTGCATTGTTTGGAATTGCTATGATTGTAATGGGTATACTTGGAAATGTTTTGGATAATAATCTTTTTTATACGATTCTTAAGGGATTAACACCGTTATTTATTGTTAGCGTATTTTTAACAGGAAAAGGTGGATCAATAAGAAAGAGATTAAAACGATTTAATAAGTATATTATCTATACAAAAAATAAAAATTATTGTATGATTAAGGAATTATCTAATTATACTGGGCTAGGGAAAAGGTTTATTATAAAAGATTTGCGTAGAATGATTTCTTTAGGTATGTTTCCAGAAGGACATATAGATGACCAAAAAACTTGTTTTATGCTTAATAATGATAGTTATGATCAGTACCTTAAGCTTCAGGAAAATATGAAAGCCGAGAAGTCAGAGAAAGAAAAACAGACAAGAGAGAAAACGAAAGAAGCAAATAACGACGAAATCAAGAATTCTGAACTTATAAAGTCAATAGAAGAAGGTAAATCATATATTAGACAGATTAGGGAAGCAAATGATGTGATTTCAGGGATAGAAATAACTAAAAAATTGTATCAGCTGGAAAATGTAACTAGCAAAATTTTTAATTATGTTGAAATCCATCCAGAACAGCTTTCGGATATTCAAAAATTTATGGATTATTATCTTCCTACTACTGCGAAATTATTGAATGCTTATAGGGAATTGGATATGCAGTCTTCTCAAGGTGAAAATATTTGTTCGGCAAAAATGGAAATTGAAAATACGCTAGATACCATTAATTTAGCTTTTGAGAATTTATTAGATAGTTTATTTCAAGATGTAGCAATGGATGTAGCAACGGATATATCTGTATTACAAACTATGTTAAAACAAGAAGGGTTAACTGAAAAAGATTTTAATTAATTAGGAGGATGAAAAATGAGTAATGAAGAACCAACTTTAACTTTTGATGCTTTATTTGATGAAACTGTAGAGAAGGAAAATAATACACAAGATATAATGGTGCAGGAATCTAAGCCGGTAAATAAAGAAAATCCCGCACTTGATGAAACTATGTTGACTAAAGAAGAAAGAAAAATGGTTGAAGAATTCTCTGAAAAGATTGAATTAGGCAAAACGAATCTCATTCTCCAATACGGTGCAGGAGCTCAGAAAAAGATTGCAGATTTCTCCGAAACAGCGCTTAATAATGTTAAAACAAAGGATTTGGGAGAAGTAGGAGAGATGCTTTCAGGTGTTGTTTTGGAATTAAAAAGCTTTGACACAGAAGAACAAAAAGGTCTATTTGGAATTTTTAAAAAGTCTTCCAATAAAATAAATGCAATGAAAGTAAAATACAATAAAGCAGAAGTAAATGTTAATAAAATCTGTCGTACACTGGAAAGTCATCAGATTCAGTTATTAAAAGATGTAGCTATGTTGGATAAAATGTACGAGATGAATAAAACATATTTCAAAGAACTCTCTATGTATATACTAGCTGGGAGGAAGAAACTTGCTAAGGTTCAGTCAGAAGAGCTTTCTGCTTTAGTTGAAAAATCGTCTAAAAGCGGACTTCCAGAGGATGCACAGGCGGTAAATGACATGATGTCAATGTGTAATCGTTTTGAAAAGAAAATACATGATCTAGAATTAACCAGAATGATTTCCATTCAGATGGCTCCTCAGATTCGTTTGGTGCAAGGTAATGATACTCTTATGGCTGAGAAGATCCAATCTACTATAGTAAATACAATTCCACTTTGGAAAAGTCAGATGGTGCTTGCTCTTGGTGTTGCACATTCCGGTCAGGCAGCAGAAGCTCAAAGGAAAGTTACTGACATGACTAATGAATTATTAAAGAAAAATGCCGAAACACTGAAGATGGCAACCATTGAGACTGCAAAGGAATCTGAACGAGGAATTGTAGATATTGAAACTCTACGCACTACCAATCAATCTTTGATTTCAACTCTTGATGAGGTAATGCATATTCAAAATGAAGGTCGTCAAAAGAGAAAAGAAGCAGAAATAGAACTTAATCGTATTGAAAATGAATTAAAGCAGAAACTGCTTTCTATTAAAGGTTAGTAAAGTCCCAGAGGTTGTGTTTTCGTTACTGAAAAACATAGTCTCTTTTTTACTATTTCAAATATTATATCTCATTTTATTGTATAATATAAAATTAAGAAGCTGTTTATAATTCTGTAATTACAGATTATGAACAGCTTTTTATATTAGGAAATGCCTTATTCAAAGAAGATTAGTGAACATAAAAAAATACCTTGACACTGTACCAACTGTACTATATAATATAATACAGTTAATACACTAAGGAGGTGTGCAATTGATTCACATTGACTTAAGAAGCAGAGAACCAATATACGAACAATTAGTAACCAATATAAAAGAATTGATATTTTCAGGTATATTGCAACCAGATGAAAAGCTTCCATCTGTCAGGGAGCTTGCAAGCCAGTTAACGATTAATCCTAATACAATTCAAAAAGCTTATAAAGAATTAGAAAATTTAGGTTATATTTACTCAGCAAGAGGAAGGGGTAACTTTGTCATGCCAGTAGATGATAAATCAGGGGAAAAAAACAGTGTGGAACTATTGAATAAAATAACTGAATTAGTGAAAGAAGCCAATTATGTGGGTATACCCAAGAAATTTATTATACAAATAATTGACGATATCTATAGAAAAACCATAGATAAGGGAGGGATAGAATGATCAAAGTCGAACACTTAAGTAAAAATTTTGATGGTACCAAAGCATTAGATGATATATCTTTGCATATAAAAAAAGGTTCAATATATGGGTTGGTAGGACCTAATGGTGCGGGTAAAACAACACTTATAAAACACTTAACTGGAGTATATCAACAAGAAAAAGGACAAATCAGAATTAGAGAAACCTTTGTTTATGAGAATAATGAAATAAAAGAAAAAATAGCTTATGTGCCCGATGAATTATATTTCTTTCCTCAATATACTATCAAAAAAATGGCTAAATTCTATAGAGAAGTTTTTAGTACATGGAATGAAGAAAGGTACGAAAAACTTAAAGAGGTTTTCAGGATAGATGAAAACAAGAAAATAAATAAGCTATCTAAAGGAATGAAAAAACAAGTTGCCTTCTGGTTATGTATATCATATATGCCCGAAGTCATGATACTGGATGAACCAGTAGATGGATTAGATCCTGTAATGAGAAAAAAAGTATGGAATTTAGTAGTACAAGATGTAGCAGAAAGACAAATGACTGTTCTAGTATCTTCTCATAACTTAAGGGAATTAGAGGACATATGTGACACAGTGGGTATAATGTATCAAGGGAAATTGCTTATAGAAAAGGAATTGGATGATCTAAAATCGGATGTGTATAAAATACAAGTAGCATTCAAGGGTGAATTTGATAAGAGTATATTGGATGGTGCTAAAATATTGCATAAAGAAAATAGAGGGAGTATTTTCTTATTTATATTAAAAGGTAACAGAGAAAAAACTATCAATATAATAGAACAAAGTAATCCAGCAATATTAGACATTCTACCTCTTACATTAGAAGAAATATTCATATATGAAATGGGAGGTGTCGGTTATGAAATCAAAGACATCATTCTTTAGTAAAACATGGTTCTATAATGATATGAGATCTTATGGGTGGGTTGGTATTGTTTATACAATAGTTCTCTTTTGTATGATGACATTACCTTCTATGATGGGTTACTCAGCTGGAAATTATAGTACAAATTATATAATGAACATTTTAGAGTTCAATCATTTTTTCATTAATGTTGTACTTCTTACTATACCAGTTTTAGTAGCTATACTATTATTTCGTTACTTACAAGTAGTGCGATCATATACAATAATACATAGCTATCCATATACTAGAGTACAAATATTTAATAGTCATATTCTAGTAGGATTAATACTCTTATTGGTTCCATTACTATTTAATACATTATTAATGATTATAATAAATACAATTGTCGGGTGTCCTATTAGCAATATGTTTTATATTAGCTGGCTTTTAAAAACTGCTGTGTTATCATCAGCTATTTTCATTATTAGTTCATTCATAGGTGTTATAGTTGGGGGATCTATATGGCAACTGGTATTTTCTTACATATTTTTATTACTTCCTGTAGGGTTAATAATTATGGTTTTATATTTCCTGAATATTGTTGTTTATGGATTTTCCAATAGTTATTATTCACAAGCTAATTTCTTGTGTCCACTGATAATCAACAATATGAGCAATATGAGTGTTGCAGTGCATATAAGTAGTATAGCTTATGTAATGTATATCATAATATTCTACCTATTTGCTCTATATTTATACAAGAGAAGAAATCTTGAGAATGTGTCAAGTATCATATGTTTTGATATATTCAAAGTAATATTCAAATATGGTGTGACTTTTTGTTTTATGCTTGGAGCAGGTGTTGTTTTTTGTTATTGGTTCAGACCTGATGAATCCTTAATGAGATTCCTTATAGGTGGATTAGTAGGAGCCGTCATAGGATATTATCTATCTGAAATGTTATTACAAAAACAGATTAATGTATTTCGCAAATGTAAAGGACTCATTATATACAGTTTAGTTATCATAGTAGCAGTAATTGGTTTCAAATTTGATTTGTTAGGTTATGAAAAACAAGTTCCAGAAGCAGAAAACGTTCAAAGTGTAAAATTTAATTGTGTGTATAGCCATAGATTTTTCTGGAATTCCTATTACTCTGAGTATGATAGTCAAGAAATGATAAACTCAATTATAGATCTTCATACTAAAATAATTGAAGAACGACCAACAGATGGTGAACAGGTAAATATTTCATATAGATTAAAAAATGGGAAGAGTATAAAAAGAACATATTCAATAGATAAAGAAGAGAAGTATGACCAATATTATAAGTCATTATTTGAATCAATAGAATTTAAGGAAAATCATTATGCTCTATTAACAAATGATGAAGAAAATATATATAATGCCAATATTTATCCAGATAGTCTTAAGGAGAATATTGTAATAAAAGATCCACAAGAATTAAAAGAATTTATATCAATAGCTAAGCAAGAAATAATAGATGAATCATATGAAAATATGAAAGAAAGTATTAATCTAGCAAGAATCAGTTTTTATGGAACTAGTAAAGAGGGACATAATATTACATTAGATGTACAACTAAAAAGTGATTATACTAAATTAATATCTTGGTTAAAAGAAAAAGGATATTACGATGATATTGTGATTTTACCAGAAGATGTCAGTGAAATGGCGATAACAACTTCATATAGCTTTGAAGATGAAGAAAATATATTTAATCGTACTGGGGAGTATAATTATATATATATTACAGACAAAGGTAAAATACAACAAATTTTAAATAGTATGGTTACCATCAATGAAAGATATGATGATAAAAAAGATAGGATTGTATATATAAAGTATAAATCAATTGATGATATAGAGACGATTCGTATAAGTGCTGAACGTGCTCCAGAATTTATTCGCAAACATTAGAGCCAGAGATAATTTTTCACACTTGGTCCATGAGGGATAAGAGTAGGGGGAGTGGTGATGATCCAATTAATTGAACAAGAAGCAAAAAAACATGGAGATAGATCAAAAATATTTCCTACTAGGAATCTAAAGAGACTCGAGCAAGATTCTAAAAATACTATGGATAGCGGATTATTGGACAAGTTCCAAAAAAATATAGTTAATGGTTTTCAGGATATTAATTTACCTAATCTTGACTTTACCATTCGTTCAATTATTATAGTTGCATCACCAAGTCCCTCATCAGTAACAGTCAACTTCAATTGGCAAGGTGAGAAAGTACCATTAAAGATTCCTTCCACGTATATGGATATGACTACTGCACCACTTAGAATAGAAAATTATTTGAATGATTTTCTAAATCCTATGGATTATCAAATAAAATATGCTCCAAGATTACCTAGAAATCTATTAGCTGTAAGAAGTGGATTAGGTAAATATGGTAGAAATAATCTATGTTATGTGGAAGGGTTGGGTAGTTTCATTAATCTTGTACCTTTTTATTCTAATGTTCCTTGTGAAGATGATGTTTGGCATGAAATGTTTCAAATGGATATCTGTAAAAGCTGTAGAGCTTGTTTGGAAAATTGTCCAACTGGGGCAATTGTCGAGGATAGATTCTTGATAAAAACTGAAAGATGTCTTACATATTACAATGAAGTTGATTCAAAATGGGATTTTCCAGAATGGGTAGACAAATCTTCACATGATAGTATATATGGATGTTCTAGATGTCAGGATATATGTCCTGTAAACAAAAAATATATGGACGATAATAAAATTCAGCCTATAGAATTTACTGAAAAAGAAACCAGATCACTACTTGAAAGAAAACCGATTGACCAATTATCTAGAAGAATGAGACAAAAAATAATGGCACTAAATATGGCTGATTATCTTGCTGCTCTACCAAGAAATCTTAATATCCTATTAAACTAAAAGGTTAATATCCTACGATATTTACCTTTTTTATCTTATATGAGAGAGTATTACTTTTTGGACGATTGGAACCTTTTGTTTATTATTTCTTATTAACAAACAAATAACAAAAAATTATAAAAAAGATTGACATAAAACAACAAAGACTATAAACTTATTAAAGTAAGACTATTTACAAAAAATAATAACAATATTCAACAATCTGCATATATAAGATGAAAATACATTGTTGAGTCATGAGGTATGGAAGATGAAGAGAAAAATAAACATGGTGGATATAATATTAATCATTATACTTATAGTTGTCATAGCAGGGAGTTATTTTTATTTTACAAAAGATGACAAAGAAGAAAATTTTAAAATAGGTAAAGAAAAAGTAACATTCATTGTAGAAGGTGACAATGTGCTGCCAGAATTAAGTAATAAAATTGCTATAGAAGATAAATTGATGGCTAATGGTATATATCAAGATGCTGTAGTCACTAAAGTAGAAGTTGTAGACCATGAAGAAGTTATAGCGGTTGATGGAGTGATAAAAGCTATAAAATATCCTACACTTAAGAGAGTTATCATAACTATTGAAGCAAATGTTAATAGATATGGACCATATATGGATATCGGTGGACAAGAATTAAAATCAAGTACTAATTTCTGGTTTAAAACAGATAAAATGACATTACTAGGAAAAGTTGTCAACATTTTATAAAATAATATATGATGATATATGTAAGCGCAACTTTTAAGTACTAATTATAATATATTCATTTAACAAGGAGTATCCGATAAGATGAAATTAATAGATAAACAAGGTAAATTATTTGGAAAACTACATTTGGTTGATACTATATTCATTATACTACTAATACTACTTATAATTAGTATAATAAATAGAGCATCATCAGGAAACGTTAAAGTATTTAATGGTAACAATCATAAAGCAAAAGTGGAATTAACAGTTGAAACATATGCTTACAGAGAAGAATACTTTGAATCATTAGAAGTTGGTGACAAGATAGCGGAAGACAAAAAATATCTAGATGGGGAAATTACAGAAATTAATATTGTTGATGATGAAATTGCATTAGCAGATAATAATGGTGATGTAGTTATTGGATCACATCCTTATAAGAAAAAAGCAAGAATAGTTTTAGAAGTGCAAGTAGATGTAAATGGAAATATAATCAAAATGGGTAAACAAGAATTAGTAGTAGGAAGTAATCTATTCTTAACAACAGAAAAAGCTGATTTGTCAACTAAAATAATAGATATAGAAGTTATTGAATAGGAGCTATTATATGGAAATTATAAGAAGAAAAATATACGATAGCTTTATATATAATCTCATATTAAAGATTATATATACTTGTTCTTTTAGTTATATAATGAAGCCAGCTACACATAAATATAATAATTACATAAAAACATATCACAAAAATATTTTTGGTAAAATATTATCGCCTATAAACAAATCCCTTGATAAGAAATATGATAATATAAGGATGATATGTAAAAAGAGTAAAACCATAAAAGTTCTAGCAAAAATATATATTAATATTACTACTCAGAGTATACTAGGAAGATTAATAAAAGAATTTAATTTTGCCTATATTATTGCTATGTACATTTTTATTGATACATTAATAAGAAGTAAAATTCCAGTAGTTGCCAGTATCTGGGATGAAGCAATATTCATAATAACTATAGTATGGCTAATATGTAGAAGGATATTTTATAATAAAAAATATAAATCATCATCCATAGACTATGGTCTTATATTCTTTGCACTAATATATCTAATTCTAGCATTTATAAATTCCCCGGATATAAATATAGCAATAGAAGGATATAGAGCAGTCGTTCAGCATATGTTATGGTTCTTTCTTATGGTACAGCTATTAGATTCTAAAAAAGTCATTTATAGAACAGTATGGATTTTTATAATAGGTATCGGGCTCATAGGAGTGCATGGTATTTATCAATATATTACTAAAGCCCCTATGCTAGGAAATTGGGTAGATAGTGCGGAAACTATTACTACTAGGGTATATTCTATTACTAAAAGTCCTAATGCACTTGGAAGTCTATTGGTTCTTTTTATACCAATAGCTTTTTCAATGATTTTCGCTAATGAAGATATAATAAAAAAAATTATCGCTGCATTTTTTACCATAGCAATGAGTATGAGTATCCTATTTACTTATTCAAGAGGCGCATGGTTTGGAGTTTTTATAGCTATATTGATTTTTATAATATTTATGAATAAAAGATTAATATTTTTGGTAGTAACAGCGATTTTATTATTACTACTGAATATAGATGCTTTATGGAATAGGGTAAGCTATTTATTTACCCCTGAATATACTAATAAATCTATGAATGGTGGAAGGTTATATCGTTACTATACAAGTATAAAAATGTGGTCAGAATCTAAATTCTTAGGGTTGGGGATAGGTAGATATGGTGGTGCAGTTGCTACCAATCATAATCTAACACCTTTCTATATGGATAGTTATTATCTTAAAACACTGACTGAATCTGGAATAATAGGATTTGGATCCTTTGTTATCTTAATCCTATCTACAATATATAGATTGTATCGTTATATCATTGGTACAAAAATTAAAAAAGACAAGATTATTATGTATGGTATTTTTTCAGGACTATGTGGTGTTCTAATACAAAACTTTGTAGAAAATATATTTGAGTTACCATTTATGGTGGTATATTTCTGGGCGTTAGTTGCAGTTATCGTATCCTTATTTAAATGTAATGAACAAAATAACAAACAAATATAATTACTTAGAATAGAACATAAGAGGCTACTAAATCAATGTTCTTAAAAAAGTGGGTTAATCAACCCACTTAATTTGTTTCCAACTTTCTTCACCATCATTTTTCAACACTTTACCTTCAGTACTTCTTCCATCTTCAATATATTTTATTAAAAGACTCTTCAACTCATTTACTATATCCTCATGTTTATCATAGACGTTAAATCTTTCTCTGATGTCTTCATCAAGATTATATAACTGTATTGGAGGATAGTTATCATCTGTAGTACCTGGTTTAGGATCGCTCCATCCTCCAGAGTCAGGACACATTTCTAATTTCCATTTACCTTTTCTAATAGAAAATGAACCGTTGATAGAATGATGAACCATTGCTTCTCTAACTGGAAATTCATTTTGTTCTTTCCAAATAGGCAGATTGCTTACACTATCTTCCGCTACGTTATCATCTAAAGAATCACCAAAGATATCTGAAACAGTTGCAAAAAAATCAATTAAGCAGACAGGTTCATCACATTGTCTTTTAGGACGAATGGTTTCTGGCCATTTAACTATAAGAGGTATACGATGCCCACCTTCATAAATATCCGCTTTTGCTCCACGATAGATATAACTTGGATTATGTCCATATTGCGCTAACTCTTTATAATCAGCCGCAGGTGAACAACCATTATCACTAGTGAAGATAACAATTGTATTATCCTCAAGATTCAATTCTTTTAATTTTGCATTTATTTTTCCAACTATATCATCACACATAAGAACAAAATCACCATATTCATTAGTCCCGGATTTCCCTTGGAATTCTTTAGTAGGTAGTATAGGTGTATGAGGTGCATTAAGTGGAAAATAAATAAAGAAAGACTCGTCTTTATATTCTTCAAGCTTAGTAAGAACTCTGTCTGTAAAATTAGGCAATACATCTTCATGAACAAAATCAGCACCAGTAGGTCCTGTTCTATAGAATTTCTTATTATAAGCTTGATTCATTTTACATGTTTCTTGTATAGAGGTACAGCCTTCTTCCCTATCAGGTAGTGCTGTTACATTTTTATTTTCAATATAAACATAAGGTGCCATATCTAATGAACCTGCAATACCATAGAAATAATCAAAACCATGATTGATAGGCGTATCTTTTAAAGGTTTTGCATAATCAATACTCTCTTTATCATTACAATCATTATATGTCCATTCCAACCCTAGATGCCATTTACCGATACAAGCTGTTTTATAACCTTTAGATTGAAGATAAGAGGATATTGTTGTACGGTTAGATTCAAGAATAGGTTTATCATAACCGAATAGTACCCCTTCCTTCAATGTACTTCTCCAGCAATACCTCCCTGTCAGAATACTATATCTTGAGGGGGTACATACAGATGAAGCGGCGTGTGCATCTGTAAAATAAAGCCCTTCTTCACACATCTTATCAAAATTAGGTGTTTGAAAAGCAGCTCTTTCATTAAGGTAAGATACATCTCCATAACCCATGTCATCAGCTAATATATAAACAATATTAGGTTTTTTCACATTAATTCCTCCTTGTCATTAAAACTTTACAATTATACATAATAATTATATAATATCCTTATAAACCTGAACGGACAATAAACAAAAGCGAATAAAAACTTAAATATTATGCAAAGAGGTGAATGATTTGTTGGATTTCATACCTTATTTGATATCTGTTAACTACACTCAACATAGAAGAAAATTTCAACCAAATCATGCTTTTGAAAAAAGGATAACTAAATCCTATGAATTGGTATATTTCCTGGATGATAGTAATTGTAAAATGGTTCTGGATAATCAAGAATATAAGATAGTAGGGGATACAATAGTTTTCAGAAAGCCTAATCAACATAATCAATCTTTTATGCCTTACGAGAGTATATTACTATGTTTTTCACTGGAACCATTAAAAAGAGAAAATAATGATTACAATAGTGAAATGAATCAACAGGGTATCATAATGGATAGAATTATTAATAATCTTTTTGTAAATAATATTAAAACCATATATCATAAATCAAACCAAGCTAATTACAGAAAAATATTTGAGGATATATACAAGGAGTCATTGCTTAATAGGCAATATTCAAGTTATTACTTTTCTTCAAAACTTATGGAAATACTTTATGGACTATATCATGAAAATAACTCTAGCCTATATACTAATCATGAACAAGTAACGGATGAAGATTTATTGGTTATACTAAGTTACATACATAGTAACTTGAATAAGTATTTTACTATACAGAGAATGGGTAAAGACTTAGCTATAAGTGAAAGGTCTATATACAAACTTTTTAAAGAACATTTGAAAACAACTCCTGTGCAATATATTAATGAATGCAAACTAAATTACTCCAAAAAATTACTATTGAATTCTAATGTATCTGTGCATAAGATAGCGAGAATGAGTGGATATGATAATTCAACATATTATATAACATTATTCAAAAAAAGATATGGAATGACTCCTCTTCAGTATAGAAATCAAGCAGTAAAAACATAGGTGATATATATTCAATTTATATGATAATAAAATAATGAGATGGATTTTGTAAGTTAAACAAAATCCATCTCATATAAATCAAATGAAAAGTAAATATAATATAGGTACTCTTACAATATTTCTTCAATAAAAATATTACTTTCTTGTTCCAGATCTATTAAAACGTTATCAACCTCAACAATAGGTCTTGAAGGCGATTTTTTGTGGATAAATTTAATTTCACATTCTTCACCTGTAGATAACCTTGCAATACTTCCAATATAATTATGAGCAATATGTTCTAAGAAATTATACATGTAGTGAGTATCTAGAACACCATAACATTCTTCCTCGAATATTTTTATAACTTTAAAAGGAGAATAACGTTGATGGTAAGTACGTTCTGATGTCATAGCATCGTATATATCTACGATGGAAACTATTTTTGCATAGGGATGAATTTTATCCCAGCTTAAACCGAAGGGATAACCCGAACCATTCATCTTTTCATGGTGAAGTAAAATAGCTTGTTTGATACCTTCATCCAAATCCCTGTCTTTTACCATGTCGTAACCTATTTTTGGATGTTGTTTAATAATTTCAAACTCTTCTGAGGTTAATTTCCCAGGCTTATTTAGAATCTTTGGGTCTATTTTCATTTTACCTATATCATGGAGAAGCCCGGCTACAGTTAAAGCTTCTATCTCTGAATCGTCAAAATGAAGCCAATGTGCAAATATATTACATAACATAGATACATTAAGACAATGGGTATATGTAGAATCATCAGAAGTTTTGAGATGGCATAAATGGCTGAACAAATCGCTCTGTGTTCCAAGATCATTTACTAGATTTGAACTTATTGTAAACAAATCTGTAATCTTAACACCCTTACCATCGCTAATTTGATTAAGATTGTCTTTAACTTTGGTTTCTTGTTTTTCATAATCTTTACTGAATTTGATGAAATTCTGTTTGGTTCTAATCTGCTGTGGAGTAAGTTCACGTTGTATGGGAGATTTAGTATAAGTGGCATTTTCTATAAAATCTTTTATATGTACAGACCTAATGTCATATAAAGAGAGCTTTAGAACATGCCTATCTGTTAGTGTTGTATCTTTTGGAAATAACAGTAACCCATTTGAATATATAACGTCCTCAGCTAAAACCATTCCTTCAGTAGCATCTATTGCGTTAATTTGTTTTACGGTATAATTTGTCACAACCTCACCCCCGAATATATTAACTTAAATACATTATATCAAATATATATAAGTTTTCCAATAATTTTAATCATTAATAGGGCTATATTTCTATTATATAACAAATTATTGCATATAATTATTTATTGTAATTGCACATGATGGACTATTTTGGTAGAATTAATCTAAGGACTAGCTTATAAAGCTTTTCTTCTGATAATTTGACTGACAAAAGTTAATAGCTTAAATACAGTAGAGAGAAGAGATAAAATGAACAAAATATATATATTCGGTCATAAAAATCCAGATACGGATTCTATATGCTCTACAATAGCATATGAAAATCTAAAAAAACAATTAGGTCATGATAACTATATAGCCGCTAGATTAGGAGCAATAAATAAAGAGACGGCATATGCTCTTAATTATTTTAATGTAGATCAACCTATATTGTTAAAGGGTCTTAATCCCCAAGTATCAGACCTTAATCTACCCAAAACAGTTGTAGCTCATGAAACAGATACTGTTAAACAGACTTTAGAGAAAATTATAAGTAAAACGGGACGTTCCATTCCCGTAGTTGATGAAAATGAAAGATTGATAGGCATAGTATCTATTTCAGATATTGTTCCTCCATACTTGGAGATGACTAGTAAAACTGTCTTAAAAGATTTAAATACCCCGTTTATAAATATAATAACAGAATTAAGAGCAAAGGTTCTAGTAGGAAAATATCAACATAATAATATTACTGGAAATGTTTATCTGGCATCTGATTTAACTGGAGATATAGAATTAAATCAAGATGATTTAGTTATAGCCGATCGCAAGACAAATATTATTAGTGAATACAAGACCAATAATTGTTGTATAATATTAGGAAATTATAATGAAAATGATAAAATTAATTGCGGAGATTCATATGAAGGAGTAATATTGACTACTAAGTACAGTGTGTATGAAATAGTAAAATTGATTGGTTATAGTGTACCTATAAAAACTATGGTTAAGAAAGAAGCTCTAGAATATTTTGTTACTTACGAAACAATAGATGACGTTAAAAACAATATGTTGACTTCAAGACATATGAGATTCCCAGTAGTTGACGAATCAGGATTCATAAAAGGTATGATTTCAAGAAGTAACTTAATAGATATCAACAGGAAAAAAGCCATATTAATGGATCATAATGAAAAAAGTCAATCAATAGAAGGAATCGAAGAAACTGAGATCGTAGAAGTTATTGACCATCATAGAGTAGCTAATGTTCAGACAATGACACCTCTATATTTTAGAATCGAGCCATTAGGTTGTACATGTACCATAGTAGCTAAGATGTATGAAGAAAATGATATAACCATAACAAAACAGATGGCAGGACTTATGTTGAGTGCAATAATATCTGATACATTATTATTTAAATCACCAACAAGTACAAAAGAAGATAAAAGGATAGGGGAAAAGTTAAGCAGAGTAGCAGGTGTAGATCTAAATAAATATGGTATGAAACTTATTACAGCAGGGTCATCCTTGAGTGAAGAAACACCAGAAAATATTATTAACAATGATATGAAGAAATTTATGTTTGGTAGATATAAAGTAATGATATCACAGATAAATACTGGAGACTTTGCAGGATTCTATACTATATTCAATGATATATCTGGCGAAATGGACAAAATATGTAAGATGGAAAATATTGATTTAGCGGTACTGATGATAACTGATATCGTTGTAGGTGGTACGGAAATTCTTGCTGTAGGAAAAGAAAGATGGATATCTGAAAACGCTTTTAAAATGGATAAAGAAGATATAAGTATATTCCTACCAAATGTATTCTCTAGAAAAAAACAAGTAGTACCTATGCTAATGAATGCAGCTAAACTATAAAACAATCAATTAACAAAATATACAGCAGATTATTGACTATGAATAATTATTTGTACTAAAATGATTATTTAATTCTACCTATATATATAATAACTAACACAGTAAACAGAGAGGTTTCAATCATGGAAATTAATTTAAACAAACTTTTATTATCATTATCGTATACATTGGATTTTGTAGAAATGGACATATTAGGAGTTACTTCAAACCATTCAAAGAGGGTTGCATATATAGCTAATATTATTGGCAAACAACTTAATATGAAGGATGAAGAAAGATTCGATTTAGTTGCATGTTGTGTGCTTCATGACAATGGAGTTACAGAATATATGTTAAAAGAAACTGCTGGCATTAAGAGGAGTAAGAGAAAAAAGATGTTGGAAAACGTAAAGGAGCACTGTACAATAGGCGAAGAAAATGTCGCGGATTATCCTTTCTTGACAGATGTTACCAACGTCATTAAATATCATCATGAAACATATGATGGAAAAGGATTCTTTGGAAAAAAGATGGATGAAATACCATTAATGTCTCAGTTGATATTCTTCGGAGATCGTTTAGATAATGTATTTAACCTGAATAATACTGATTATACTAAGATGTGTAAAATAAATGAGTATGTAAAAGAACAGTCAGGGAAATTGTTTTCACCAATGATAGTTGAAGCTTTTTTTGAAGTAAGTAAAAAATCCAGCTTTTGGTTGGATCTTAATGACAATTTTATCTGTAAGGCCATATCAAGAACCATATCCAATATCAATATGACTATGTCATGGGAAGAATTAGAACAAGTAACTAAAATATTTTCATTAATCATTGATAATAAATCAGCTTTTACATTAAGACATTCACAAGGATTAGCAGCAAAAGCAGAAACCATGGGAAAATATTATAAAAAAGATAATATAGAGATAATGAAATTAAAAATAGCATCTAACTTACATGATTTAGGAAAATTAGCTATCAGTAATGAAATAATAGATAAGCAAGGAAAACTAGATGAACGTGAGTTCTATATAGTTAAACAGCATACATATTACAGTAGAATAAGTTTATCAAATCTAGTTGGATTTGAAGATATTACAGAATGGGCGTGTAATCATCATGAAAAATTAGATGGTTCAGGTTATCCATTCGGACTAACAGGGGATAAATTGGATTTTAATTCTAGATTAATTATGTGCTTAGATATCTACCAAGCCTTGATGGAAGAAAGACCTTATAGGAAAGGGCTTACACATGAAAAAAGCATGTCCATCTTAAGAGGTATGGTAGCTGACGGATTAATAGATGGTGGAATTGTAGAAGATATTGATACTGTATTTCTAGCATAAATGAGATAATCAAAACCCACTTCCTGTTGAAGGGATAAGGGTTTTATTTTTTTACTTTAAATATAGGATTATAGGTAAAAATGAAACAAATTAGGTAAAAATAAAACAAAAAATATACCTAAATTCTAATGAATTAAAATAAAAGTAAAAATAAAACAATGAAAAGAAAAAGTAACCTATTAATTTTGCAGCTATTTATATATATACTTAAGAAAATGAGAGTACTAGATTTAACTTTAGCTACTTGTGAATTATCAGTACTGTTTCTAGTTCTCTAAAGGGAGAATCTAATTATGGAAAAGAATTTTAAAATATTCAGAAATGATTTTGATGCTAAATACAATAAACATTTTGAAGGTGCTTTTTGTCAAGGTAATGGGTATCTATTTTTAAGAGCCACATTTGAAGAGGGTATTGACGGGGAAGAACAAGGTGAAATTTATACAAGAGAATTTAAGAGTGTAACAACTGAAAAACAAAGATGTGCAATTTCAAAATGGGGTACATATATTCCAATAATCATGGGGAATAATCCGCAACTGAATGAGGTTATTATAAATCTGCCATATTTTATGGATTTCAATCTCTTTGCTGATGGTGAAAAATTATCCATGAACAGATGTAATATTTCTGATTTCAATATGGAGCTAAACTTAAAAAATGGTTGTTTAACTAGGACTTTTACTTTTAATACTAAAAGTGGAAGTATCATAAAAGCAAAATATGAACGTTTCCCAAGTAAAAACAATAAACATCTATTTGTACAAAAGATTACATATAAAGCTGAAAATAGAGATGCGAATATTGAGATTTCATCTGGTATTGATACAAATGTTACAACCAATGGATTTAATCATTTTGTTGACGTGGGAACGATATGCAATGATGATAGTATAACTGTAGTGAGTAAAAGCGATATGGGCAATACTATTACCCAATCATCTTTTTTAACTTGTGATAAGGAAAAAGTGTATATAAAAGACAATAGATTCAGTGTTCAATATAAACTCAAAACAAATGAAGAAATTACTTTTATTAAAAAGAGTTTTTCTTATACAGATATGGATAAGGGAGATATAGGAATCAAAAACGAGTTAGAGAAAAATTATGAAAAGCTCTATAGAGAAAACAGTCAAGTTTGGGAAAGTCTGTGGGATAGAAGCGATGTTGAAATTGAAGGAAATGATAATGATCAACTAGGGGTAAGATTCTCTATCTACCATCTATTAAGATGTAAAGAAGAAAGTGAATATCGTTCATCAATATGTGCAAAAGGATTTGCAGGTGAAGCATATTATGGACGATATTTTTGGGATAGTGAAATATTTATGCTTCCATTCTATATTTACACAAATCCCTTAGTAGCTAAAAATCTTTTGATGTATCGATATAATACACTAGAGGGTGCAAAAGAAAATGCAAAAAGCTATAATTGTAAAGGGGCAAGATATCCTTGGCAATCTGCCACAACAGGAACAGAACAATGCTCATTATGGGAATATGCAGATAATGAAATACATATAACAGCAGATATTGTATATGGAATTTGGCATTATTTTAAGGCAACTGATGATATAGAGTTTATGAAAAATTATGGAGCAGAGATTATTGTAGAAACAGCAAGATTTTGGCTTGATAGAGTAGATATGGATAAAAACGAAAATTATAATCTCTTCAATGTCATGGGTCCTGATGAATATACTGCATTCAACAGCAATAATACTTTTACAAATCGCCTTGTAAAATTTAATTTGGAAACTGCTTATTATATAATGGAATTGCTAAAGGAAACAGATGTAGTTGCATTTCAAAAACTTTGTGATAAAGTAGAATTTCATAATAACGAGCTATCAGATTTTAAGGAAGTCGCTGAAAAGTTGATATTCCCTGATTGTGAAGGAACTCAATATATTCCCCAAAGTGAAAATTTTGATAATTATGCTGATGTAGACATTGAAAATATTTGGCAAGATAAAACAAAACCTTTCGGCATGTATATGACACATGAAAAATTATATCGTTCAAAGGTTCTAAAACAAGCAGATTCTTTATCACTTGCCATGTTGTTTAAAACAGATTTTACAATTGATCAGATTAAAAATACTTATGAATATTATGAACCAATAACTACTCATGATTCATCTTTATCACCTATAAATCATGCTATTGTAGCTGGATGGATAGGTAAAGAGGAACACGTTCATAAGTTCCTTAAATACTCATTAAGCTTAGATTTTGATAGTACTAGGAATGGTGCCCAAGATGGTATTCACATTGCTAATTGCGGTTGTATATATCAATTTATAATGCATACTGTAGCTGGTATTGATAATGCGTTGATAAATGATTGTAAAATGCCTATGTCAAAATCTTATACTATGCCAGAAAGTTGGGAAAAAGTTTCTTTCAAAATCATGTGGAAAAATATTTCATATAAAGTTACAGTTGATAAAAATGGTACTAAAATAATTAAAGAGGTTTAAAGGAAGTATTATTTCAGAATTTTAGCTAATATAATATAGTGTTTTATGTATGTAAAGGTAGTTTTGAAAACTCTACCTTTATTTTTTTGTACCCAATACTTTTTCATATTTTGTCACATAACTTTATATAATTACGATATATGGTATAATTAGTAAGATCAAGGAGGAATGTTGATGGGGCATGAATTAAATAGTAATCAAAAAAAAGCAGTAACTCATAATGAAGGTCCTATGATGGTTTTGGCTGGACCAGGGTCTGGTAAAACAATGGTTATAACTCATAGAATAATTAATTTGATAGAAGAATATAATGTGAATCCAAGCAATATTTTAGTAATTACTTTTACAAAAGCTGCTGCGATCACTATGGAAAATAGATTTGAAAATTTATCTGACAGCAATGCTGGTAAAAAAGTGCTTTTTGGTACATTTCACTCGGTATTTTTTCGCATATTAAAAAGTTATTATGACTTGAATGTCAGTCAGATAATAATGGAAAATAAAAAATTAGATGTATTTAGAGAAATTGTTAGACAGTTGGAAATTGAATATGAAGATGAAAATGAATTTATTAATCAAATAATGACGGAAATATCTTTGATAAAAAATGAACTGATAAATGTTAAATATTATAATGCGGTATCTTGTTCTAATGAAGATTTCTATAAGATATACAGTCTCTATGAAGCTTATAAAAGAGAAAAGAAAGCAATTGATTTCGATGATATGTTAATTAAATGTTATAATTTGCTTAGTAAGAACGATAAAATATTAAATATTTGGCAATCAAAATTTAAATACATACTTATTGACGAATTTCAAGATATAAATAGAGTACAATATGAGACTATAAAATTATTAGCTAAGCCTGATGATAATTTGTTCATTGTAGGGGATGATGACCAATCCATATATAGTTTTAGAGGAGCCAAACCGGAATTTTTGCTGAACTTTCCTGAAGAATATGGAGATACAAAAAAAATAGTTCTGAATAATAATTATCGTTCCACTAAAAACATAGTAAAAGTAAGTAGAAGCGTAATAAAAAACAATCATAAGAGATATATAAAAGATATGATTACCAGTAACAAA
Source organism: Vallitalea sediminicola (assembly GCF_054408565.1). Lineage (NCBI taxonomy): Bacteria > Bacillati > Bacillota > Clostridia > Lachnospirales > Vallitaleaceae > Vallitalea > Vallitalea sediminicola. The sequence goes on along the minus strand of NZ_BTPT01000022.1, from coordinate 31,515 downwards.
GATGGTAATCAGTTGAACCTTATAGAAACAAAAGACATAGGAGATGAGGCAAAGACAGTTGCTGATAGCATATTGGAACTAAGTAAGCAAAAGAATATACCATTATCTGAAATTGCAATTATCTATAGAACCAATATTCAATCCAGAGCAATAATTGATATATTTCTTGATATGAACATACCGTTCGTAGTAAGGGATAAAGCAGCTATCATATATGATCATTGGGTTGCAAAAGATATGATTTCATATATGAAACTTGCGCTGGATATAAAAGACAAAGAGGCATTGATAAGAATAATCAATAAACCTAAAAGGTACATAAGTAAAGTTGCTATTGAAATATCAAAGAAATACTCTGACAACATATGGGAAGGATTATATAAGCATTCACAGGAAAAAGAGTGGATGATTAATAGGTTGGATGAACTACAATATCATTTACAAGTAATAAAAAAAAGCAAGCCTTATGATATAATTAAATATATAAGAAAAGAAATAGGGTATGATGGTTACTTAAATAATTATGCAGCATATAGAAAAATAGGAATTGAAGGTTTAATAGAAATTTTAAATGAAATTGGGGAAAGTACCAAGAATTTTGAAACAATACATGAATGGTTTAATCATATTGAAGAGTATAGAAAATTGATGGAAGAAAGCGATAATAATAGAAACATATATAAAGACTCCATAACATTAACAACTATGCATAGTTCCAAAGGATTAGAATTTGGCATTGTTTGGATTGTAGGTGCAGTTGAAGGGTTGATACCTCATGAAAAATCTAATAGAGATAAAGATATTGAAGAAGAAAGAAGACTATTCTATGTAGGTATGACAAGGGCAAAAGAATATTTATATATATCTTATATCAATAATAGATACGATGAACCAGCCGTACAGTCAAGATTTCTAGATGAAATATATGATTATTTTGCGACTAAAATAGGAGCCGGAAGTATCATAGTCCATAAAAAATTCGGTAAAGGGATAGTTACAAAACTTAATAAGAAATCAGTCACAGTTGATTTCGAAAAAAAACGAAATATAAAATTAAATATTCAATTCTGCATGCAAAATAATTTAATAAAATATGAATAATTTTATAGGGGTATATATTAATATTTTATTGATCGAGGTGTAGCTAATGGACGTAATAAGAGTAGTAAATATTTATAGTATTGTTACAAGCTTAGCGTGGCTATTAATTTTTATTTGTATATATTTAAAGATAGGGAAAAAAGATAAATATCTAGTTTATTATATTAAAGGAATAATTGTTTTTATAATATTTTTAGCTTTAGGTTTTATATTTAAAGGTCTAGCCATACAGGATCGTACTCTAATAGGGATATTATTTCTAGATATTAGTTATATTCTACTTATACTAAGTACAGAAGTGTTTATAACTATAAAAGGTAGGAAAATATGGTTGTGGGCATTTATTATTGTCATTGGGGTTATAATCTTCACAAAAATAATTAATAGAGATTATTCAATTGTTCTGAATATATATATAGGAGTATTATTATCATATATAGGTTGTCGGCTACTCAAGTCCAAAAAAAATCATAATCTACTAATGGGTAGTTTCTTAATTGTATGGGGAATATTTAATCTTGTATGTCCTATATTATATGAGGTTTTTGATTTTGATATGACGTTATATGCAATAAGCCGTATCTTCTTTATTTTTTCCGAAGCGCTTTTTATAATTGCTTATATATATAAAATGAATATGGATTATAAATATGATAACGAAAATATAAAAAGTATATTCAATGCTTCTTCCGTTGGACTTGAACTTTATAATGCAAAAGCAGAACTGATTATCATTAATCCCATATGTCTTGAGATGTTTGAGATAGAAAATCATGATACTGTAATAGGCTCTAATCTATTTGATAGATTCAATATCGCTAATAGGAGTTTGGAACAATTGAAGGATGGAAATGATGTAAGTTTTCGTGTGGAGTTCCAACTCAATGATGATAGCAATGAAAATTTGATCAACAATAATATCAGGCAAAAAAAATTCTTGGAAGTTAAGATAAACATACTTGGTACTAATAAGCTACAACCAGATGGTTATTTTGTTCAGATAGAGGATATATCAGAACAAATATATTCTTCTCATAAACTGGAAAAAAGGTTGAAGATGGCGGTAAGTAGTGCTAATTTATATGGGTGGGAGTGGGACATCAATCTTAATGAATTGTATATAGACCCTATGTTTGCTATATCATTAGGGTATAATAGTGAAAAATTCAACGGTAAAGGAACTATATTTTTTAATTGTATAAAAGAAGAAGACTTAGAAATTATTAATAAAGAGTTACAAAAGCATTTTGAAAATATAGAACAAGTATTTTTATGTGAATGGAGAATTAAAGATGCTACTGGTAATTATAAATGGTACATGGGGACAGGTTCTGTAGTAGAGAAAGATGAGGAGGGATTGCCTCTTAGAATGGTTGGAATTAATCAATGTATAGAAAGACGTAAACAATCGGAATTAGAGCTATACAATAGTGAAAAAAGATATCGTTCATTATTTGAAACTATGGTGAATGGATATGCTAGATTAGAAATTCAATATGGGGATGATAATAATATTTGCGATTACAAATGTATAGAAATTAATAGTTCATTAAATAAAATATTAGAATTAGAAAAAATACAAGGTAAAAGAATAAAAGATATCATTACTCATGAAAAGTATTGGATAGCATTAATAAACGATATGCTTAAGAATGGAGAAAATCAAAGTAGGATAGAACAGTATTCTAGACGATTAGGAAAAATATTAGAAATAATAATGCATAAATTTGGCAAGAATCAAATTATACTAATCATTAGAGATGTAACAAATGAAAGAAATCTAGAAAATATGGTAAGACAAACAGAGAAATTATCCGCTATTGGTCAATTGGTTGGAGGAATCGCTCATGATTTCAATAATCAATTAATGGCTATAAGTGGAGCTGTATCTATTATTAAGACCAAATACGCTGAAAGAAAAGAATGTATGAAATACATAGATTATATTGAAAAATGTTCCAATAATTCGGCGTCACTAGTAAATAGACTTCTAACATTCTCAAGAGAATCTGATTATAAATTAGTACCTATAGATTTACATGGTATCATTAAAAGTGTAGTAGAAATTCTAGAAAGAAGTATAGACAAAAAGATACGGATAGAGACATCCCTAGAAGCTGAAAAGCATATGATATTAGGGGATGAAAGTCAAATTCAAAACACAATACTTAATATAGGGATTAATGCTAGAGATGCTTTGCTTAATGGAGGACAACTGATATTTAAAACTTACAATGTCATGGAATGGGATTGTGATAAGAATATAGATACTAAAAAACAAAAACCTACAATAGTCACTATTGTTTCTGATACAGGAATAGGTATGAGTGAAGAGGTTAAAAAACATTTATTTGAACCGTTCTTCACTACAAAAGATATTGGTAAAGGAACAGGAATGGGCTTAGCCATGGCTTTTGGAGTTATAAAGAATCATGGGGGATATATAAGTGTTAATTCTGTTATTGATGTTGGAACAGATTTCACTATTAAATTACCAGTATTAGATGAGCGAGAGTATATTCCAGTGAATGAAGAAGAAAGATTAATAAAGGGTGTAGAAAAGATATTGGTTGTTGACGATGAAGAGATGATTAGGGATTTATTACAAGAGATGATTGAAATGCTAGGGTATGAGGTAATAACTTTTGGTGATGGATTTGAATCTCTTTATTATTATAAAAATCATATAAGTGATATTAATTTAGTTTTATTGGATGTTGTGATGCCTAATATTAGCGGGAAAGAATTAGTTAATGAGTTTTATAATATTAATGAGGATGTAAGAGTCGGATTTTTATCAGGATATGGTTTTGATAGGATGGATAAAGGGATAACTGACAAGATAGTAGGATTTATTAATAAACCTATTAATATTGAGGAGTTGTCTTTGAAGATTAGGGAGATGCTGGATTATGTGAGAGGTTAGGTTCTCGCATAATCCAGTATAATTTTTACCATGCTTTTGTATCATATTGGGTTAATATTTTTTTTGTGATTAACCTTGATAATAGATAACATTGAATAGGTGCTAATATTATTATTAAAAGTACGTTGTTTATCATATAAAGTAAAGCTAATAGTGCTACAGTTACTATAACAGATAATAATGTTGTTGGTAAATGTTTATTAGCAAGTATAAAAGAATATTTAAATAGTTTTTTTATACCTAATTCTGATGTAGACATTAGAGGGAAGATATATAAAGTTATAAATAATAATTCAATAGTCAAACTGAAATAAACTGGTAATAACCATTGTATATCAAGAAAACCTCCAGTAATAGAAGTAATGTTGAAGTACATTAGTACATATAATGCAACTAGTATTAGCCATACAATAGTTGACTTAAGGAATTTATTCTTGAGTGTTTTGAAAAATGTTTTATATACATATCCTTCATCTTTTACTATGTTGAAATATACGCTAGTGTATAAAGCAGTTGTCACAGCACCTATAGTTACTCCAAAACCCAGTATAGAAATAAATGTCCATAAAAGACCTAATACCATAATATCAAAAACTAGACTTCCAATTCTTTGAAACGGTCCATCAATATTAAAAAAGTTCATTATGTATCCCTCGCTTAGTATATTTTTGAAATAGTAACTCTATAATTGTATTATTGGACCAACAAGACATAATTAGTAATACTTGTTGTAAGTATAAAGTTATTATCAATAATATTATCATATGTATTGATGTAATTTCAATGTGTAAAATCATGTAACTTTGGAAGTTTTTTTGTATAATTTGTACATGTTATAAATATGATTGTTAATAATGATGGATATTACGGTATCAGGAAAATTAATTTGGTTAATCTACTTAAATTCTGGTAGCCAATTTCCATGAGCTTTTATCAAATCGTCACACATATTTTTAATATCATCAATAGATAATTCGCTTGAAGTATGTGGGTCAAGCATAGCAGCATAATAGATATAATCTTTTTTTCTAGTCAATGCGGCTTCAACAGTCAGTTGATGTACGTTGATATTGGTTTTGTTAAGAGCTGCTAATTGCATTGGTAATTCTCCTACATAGCATGGAGTGACTCCAGAACTATTAACAAGACAAGGAACTTCAACTACACAGTCAGATGGTAGATTAGGAATAAGTCCAGTATTTTTTACATTACCACCAATAGTATAAGGAATATTAGTTTCCATTGCTTCCATTATGTATGAGCCATATTCATTAGAGCGTTTATGACTAAGAGTATTATCCTTTGTGAGTTCATCTCTTTGTTTTTCCCAGTTGGAAATTTGCTCAACACATCTTCTTGGATATTCATCAAAAGGAATATTATATTTTTTGATGAAATCAGGATATTTATCTTTTATAAAATAAGGCATATATTCTGCGTTATGTTCGCTAGATTCAGTTACGTAATAACCGAATTGTTTCATGATTTCTAGACGTACCATATTATCATGTGGTGTGTCTAGAGCAGAAGCTAATTTCTTGATTTCTGGATATAGATCAACTCCATTGCTAGTAAGTTCTAGTAACCATGCCATGTGATTGATACCTGCTATTTTCCATTGAAGATTATCTTTTTCCATACCAAGGTCTTTTAATAAATGAGGGACGCAAGCTTGAACACTATGACATAATCCAATTGTTTTGACATCTGTAGCTTTTGACATGGCCAATGTTAGTATGGACATGGGATTGGTATAATTAAGAAGCCATGCTTTTGGGCAAACTTCAGCCATATCTTCAGCAAAATCTAACATGACAGGTATTGTCCTAAGTCCTCTGAATATACCGCCTATTCCAAGAGTATCTCCGATTGTCTGACGAAGACCATATTTTTTTGGAATTTCAAAATCAGTAACTGTACAAGGTTTGTATCCTCCCACTTGTATAGCATTTACTACATAATCAGCATCTCTTAGAGCGTCTTTCCTATCTTTATAACATACAATTTCTGCTCTGTTATCATTAATATTCTTGTTAATGGTTTTTAACATTGTTTCTGATTCAGCTAATCTTTTTTCATCGATATCGTATAGAGCTATATGAGAATCTCTTAGAGCTTCTGATAACATACAATCTCCTAATACATTTTTAGCAAATACAGTACTACCTGCACCTAGAAAAGTAATTTTTGGCATATTAAAACCTCCTATATGATTTATAATAATAATATAGCTGGTTTATATCATATATTCTATGGTATAATGTTTTAATAACATGGTTAAATGTTGTATAGCTATAAATATAATAATTTAAAAGAGGTAATATATCATGCAATATGATTATAAAGCGTATAGTACAGATTTAATATTTTATCACAGTGGTGCAGAAGTATGTAAGTCTAGTCACTCATATGGACCAGCTATCAGAGACCATTATCTTATCCATTTTATAATCAAAGGAAAAGGTATCTATAAGGTTGGAGACAAAATATATGAATTAAGTAAAGGAAATGCTTTTTTGATATGTCCAAATGTTATAACATACTACAAAGCTGACAAAGAAGACCCGTGGACTTATATGTGGGTTGGTTTTAGCGGTAAAAAAGCAGAAGAGTATTTACAAAAAACTAATCTAAATAAAACCAATCTCATATTTAGTTTTGAGAATGATGGTATACAGGAAATAATTAAACAATTGAATGATTCCAATCAATTAAGTGTATGTAAAGATTTCAATTTATTAGGATATCTATACTTATTATTAGGCAAGATGATAGAAGAAAGTCAAAATATAGATGAAGAAAAAGAAATTAAAAACAATTATGTAGAAGAAGCTATAAGATATATAAAAGCTAATTATTCAAGAAACATAACAATTATTGATATTGCGAAATATTTATCTCTTAATAGGAGTTACTTATATATTCTATTCCAACAACAATTACGTATGTCACCACAACAGTATCTCATAAATTATAGAATTAATAAAGCTTGTGAATTGATGGTGTCATCAAGACTAACTATCTCACAAATATCTAGATCAGTAGGATACAATGATCCACTGATGTTTTCAAAAATATTTAAAAAATATAAAGGATTATCGCCTAAATATTATAGAGATTCCATACAAATAAATAAAAAAAAATGAAATCTTAAAAAATATTAAAGATTTATTGTTAAGTATTAATAAGTAGTTGCCGATATATCATAAGGAGTTTTTTAATTTAATTTTGTACTAATATTGCAATTAATGTAGAAAAAGTTATATAATATGGTTAAAAATAGTAAATGATGGGGTGGATTAATTTGTTCAGTAATGTGATATATTCTAACGAATACTTTGAGTTGATAGAAGAAGAAGAACAATATTATGTGAGAGTTTTCGAAAAGGGATATAACTTAAATGATTTTAATAATATCATGTTACAATATCCGCGTATTAATCTTACCTGCTTTTCTGCTCTTACTTCTGCAATTTCAGTAGCATCTGGTAAAATAATTAAAATTGGTATTAAGAAACCATTAGTAGAGCTATCGGTAAGTAAAGATCGATTAAAAGGTTATGTAACACTTAATATGACAAGAGAAGAATTCGACAGCAGAGATAAAGCTGGACTAGTTGAAATAGTTATGCAAGCCATACAATATTCCAATATAGTATATGGTATTGATGTACATGATATAGTTAATATTATTCAACCGTTAAAACGAATTCAGATAGCCCAAGGAGTACTTCCGACTAGAGGAAACGATGCAGAGATTAGATTATATAAAATTGAAGAAGTAAGACCACAAATAATCGGAAATGAAACCGTTAATCACTATGAACTTAACTTGATAAATAAGGTAGAAAAAGGTGCTTGGCTTGGTGAAAGACTAGAACCCAAAGAAGGGGTACCTGGAAAGACAGTATGGGGAGAAATAATCCCAGCACAACCTGGTAGGCAGGTTAACCTTGAATATGATAAAAAAACTGTATTTGAAAAATATGAGGCCAAAGAAGATAAAACTATTTTATGTGCAAGAAGAACAGGTGCAGTTATATATCAAAACAACATCATAGGTGTATGTAACTGCTTAGAAATAGATGGAAATGTTTCATTTAAAACAGGTAATATTGATTTTGATGGTTTTGTTGATATAAAAAATTCTATAGAAGATAACTTTATAGTTAAAGCAGACCACGATATTCAAGTAATGGGAGATATGGGTGTAGGCAGTGTAGATACTATTGAAAGTAGAGATGGCAGTATCTATATAAGAGGCGGAATAGCCGGTAAAAATAAAGCTAAACTCATATGTAATGGAGATCTGTATACCAAGTTCGCTTCAGAATGTACGATAATATGTGATGGAACTGTAAATATTGGTTCGTATGCAATCAATTGTAATATAAAAGCCAAAGAAGTTAAACTTGAATCGTACAAAAGCAGAATTATCGGTGGGAATATTGAAGCCAGCATAAAAGTTCAAGCTGGAGAAATAGGTAATAGAACGGAATCCTATACCAAGATCACAGTTACAGGTTTTGAGAGAAACAAGATAAAAGAAGAATACGATACAATTATCGTAACAATCAAAAAAGTAAAAGAGAAAATATCATTATTAAAACAAAAATTATCAATTTATTCAGCTGCCAGTCTTAATGATTCCCAAAAAGCAGATTTTGATAAATTGAATGATGAATTTGAGTATTATAGAGATACCCTAAAAAAATTATACAACAAGCAGAAAAAATATGTTTCTTATTTACATGCAAAAGGCGAAGGAGAAATAAAAATAACTAATTGCCTATATCCTAATGTATCAATAAACATAAAATCATGTAGTACTCATTGTAATAAATATTCTAACACACCAACAACATTCTATGTATTAAATAAAGAACTTATTAAGGCATAAATTAGACTTGCCTTTATGTTGATTAGGAAGAAGGTACTTAAATATGGCTTATGAACAAATGCTGTATAATATACTTGAGCACCATAGGAAAAATGAAGATATCAGTAAAAAGGTATATAGATATACAGGCTTAATACATGCTATTGAATTTTTCTCACAAAAGTTCAATTTAGATCACATAGAAAAATACATATATGAATTTACAAATGAATTACTATTGCCTGATCGAATAGCTGTATTTATCAGAAAAAATAATGAATATAAACTTATGCAGGTTAATGGATATAATAAGAGACATTATACTATTGAATATAATGAAACTTTTGATGAAATAATTAAATATCATAGTGGATTATTAAGAGAATATAAACTTAAGGCATATTTTCCGCAAGATGTATTCAGTGATTTTGATTGTAATTTTATAATACCTCTGATAATGGATTGTGAACTATATGGATTTATCTTTGTTAATAAAGACAATAATAAATTTTTAGAGGATGATGAAATCATTGCCAATGCTTTAATGAATTTATTTTCAACCTCCTTGTCTAATTATAAATATTTCAAAGAATTAGAGAATGTGAGTAAACAGCTGAATGAAAAATTATTTAACCTATTTGCAATTAATCATTCATCAAAGGCATTGTTGACACAACTGGATTTGAGTGCTTTATATAGACTTTCGATAAGTGCTTTTTCAGAACTTACACAAAGTGGTTTCACGACTTTTTTCTTATATGATTCTATTAGCAATAGTTATAAATTAATGAGTTTGAAGGACGTTTATAATTCTAATCTAGTCATGTTTATTAACTTATATCCTACTAAATCTATGAAGGATACCAAGATTAGAATATTAACGGATATGAGTAATGAAGAACAACAAAACGAATTCTATGGTTTGTTTGATGATTCAAGAGAGTTATTAAAAGATATTAAAATTAACTATGTAGTATCCCTTTTGAAAAAGAATAAATTAGTTGGATTTGTTACATTAGGACCAAAAGTTAATGGTAACAAATATGAAAAAAGTGTATTCGAATTAATTGAAAGTTTAGCTTCATCTACATATATAGCAATTAATAATGCTAAGAATTTTGGGAAGATCAATATGCAGAAGGAAATAATAAATAATAAATTAACTAGATTGGTTAAATTAAATCAATTAATGAAAAATATAAATATTGCTAGTAATATTGAGCAAGTTATTGACCTGACTTTAAGTACTCTCAGTGTCTTTTTCGGAGTTACTAGTGGATTTATAGGATTATATGACAATGATAGAGATGGAATTGATATATTAAGGTCAATAAGTATAGATGATAACTTAACATATATACCATTTCAAAATGAATTATTACCATTAAAATTAGGAGAAAAAATAATATTAAATAGTGAAGCTGATGTAGAAAATACTTTTGCTCCTGAACTAGTTGAGTGTTTTAATAATACTTATAGTGGAGCTTTATTTGTGCCAATATTTGTCGATGAGAATGAGTTGAAACTTTTGGGTGTTATTGGTATACTAGCAATTAAGGATAAGATTTTAGGAGACGAAGAGAATATTATTACTTTAGAGTCTATTGCTAATCATATTGCACCTATTATATATCAATTTATAACACATAGTAAGACAATAGAACAGTATAAACCTGACTATCAAGTTTTATTTTTAGATGAGTTGAAACAGGATGTAATTGAAGCAGAAGAATTCTATTTGGAATTGAAGATTATACATATAAGTATGAATGTGAAATTTACTTTTACACGAATAAATATTGATGAATTACAAAAACAGTTTGAAAAAGTATATCCTGTAGATAATATAAATATTTTTGTTATTAGTTTTGAAAAAGAACCTGTAAATGATATTAAAAGGATACTTGGTGAAAACATTTGTTGTAAACAATATGACTATGGCAAGGATTTTAACTCGTTTGAAGAATTTGTTGCAAATTATTCATAATTTATAGGTACTTTTTGTGAATCTTAATATCCTAAAATACTTTACATAAAGATGTTTACGAAAGAGAGAAATTATGAAAAAATATCATATAGACAATTTTATTATTTTAGGAAAAAAATATTATGAAGAAGATAATTTATTTAAAGCATTATATTATTTTAATAAAGCTTATGATTATGGTAAAAATAATGATATTGAATTATTATTAGATATTGCTATCATATATGATGAGTTAGATGATTATGATAATGCACTTAGAGTATATAAGGATGTTCTAGCTAATGATGATTCAGAGGCAAGAGCATATTATGGAATTGCGATTTTACATGACCATAAAGATAACTTTGAAGAAGCAATACCTTATTACAAAAAAGCCATAGAATGTGACCCTTATTATTCAAAAGCTTATTTTTTCCTTGCTTATGCATATGATTACTTAGGAGAAATTGAAAAAGCCATTGAGAATTATAATCAAGTATTAGATATTAATCCAAATGATTTTTGGGCGTGCATTAACTTAGGTTCCATCTATGAGCAAAGAGATGAAATTGATAAGGCGTTAGTTTTAATGAAAAAAGCTCTAAATATTGATAATAAACATTATATGGTTTTGTTCAATATGGGCGTACTGATGTCTAAGCAGGAAAAAAATAACCAAGCTAAAAAGTATTATGAACAGGCAATAAAATATAATAAGACCTATCCCTATTCTTATTTGAATTTAGGAGTATTATATAGGGATGAAGAGGAATACGAAGAAGCTGTTGTAGTATTTACTGATGGGATAACGTACAATGAAAATTCGGTTTTCCTATATTATAATAGAGCTTGTTGCTATATGAAATTGGATTTAATAGATGATGCTGAGAAAGATATTCTAGATGTACTTAGGTTGCATCCCAAGATGGCAGAATACGTTCAAAATGATAGAGATCTACAGAGCCTGATTAATTACTCAGCTTCTATAAGGTGTATGTTAGAAGAAAGCGATGCTATTGTTTAAATGGTAAAATCTACTTAAGGAGTGATTTGAATGACAGATATATATGATTTGATAATAATAGGTTCTGGTCCGGCTGGTATGGCAGCGGCAATCTATGCTCAGAGGGCCATGTTAAAGACTATGGTATTAGAAAAAGATGTTCCAGGTGGTCAAGTTATCAATACTTATGAAGTTGATAATTATCCAGGAATCCCAGATATAACAGGTTTTGAACTTAGTACCAAAATGAGAGAACATGCAGAAAAATTAGGTGTAGAACTTAAGTCGGAAGAGGTTGTTGATTTATTATTAGACCAGACAGTAAAAGTAGTTAAGACAACTAGTAATGAATACCAATCAAAAACTATAATTATGGCTACAGGTGCTAGATGGAGAAAGCTAGGAGTAAAAGGTGAAAAAGAACTCACTGGTCGAGGTGTATCATATTGTGCTACATGCGATGGTGCTTTCTTCAGAAACATGGAAGTTGCAGTAGTAGGTGGTGGTGATGTAGCTGTAGAAGATGCAATCTTTTTAGCGAGAATGTGTAAAAAAGTATATCTCATACACAGAAGAGATGAGCTAAGAGCAGTGAAAATATTACAGGATAGCTTATTGAAACATGATGAAGATAAATTGAAAATATTATGGAACACAGAATTGAATAAAGTAATCGGAAAAGATCAAGTAGAGAAAATATCTATTTACAATAATAAAACTAAAGAAAAATCAGAATTAGATATTGATGGAGTATTTATTGGAATTGGTACAGAACCTAACTCACAACTTATTATAGACAAAGTAAAATGTGATGAAAAAGGTTATGTATTAACCAGTGAATCTTGCGAAACAAGTATCAAGGGTGTATATGCTGCTGGAGATATACGACAAAAAACTCTAAGACAAATCATCACAGCCGCCGCTGACGGAGCAACATCCGTATATGCTGCCGAAAGATATATTCTCGAAAATTTTTAAATAATAATCTATAAAATTATACTACAAAGGGGACTGTAATGAAACAGTCCCCTTATACTATTATGTATTATTTTTTATTACTTACATAATAAAGAATATTTTTTATGAAAAAGCGGAGGGTTAAGCTATTTAATAACTCTAGTGGCACCTATATAAGGTAATAGTCTTGAATCACTTAAATTATTAATGATGATTCCAGTTTTTCTGTTGTTTGCATGGATAACCTGATTATTACCAATATACAAAGCTACATGGGATATTTTATTACGATATCCAAAGAATACAAGGTCGCCAGGTAATAAATCGTTTTTTGACACTCTATAACCGTTATTAATTTGTGATCTGGAAGTTCTACTTATACTTATACCAAATTTTTTCATTACTTGTTGTGTGAAACCAGAACAATCCACACCTTTTGTTAAACTATTGCCACCCCATACATAAGGGTTGCCTAAAAATTGTTTTGAATAACTAACTATTTGTTGTCTTAAGCTTGAAGTATCTGTATCTGTAATGGTTTCTTTATCAGAAATAACTACATAATCTTTATATATATAACCAGTAGACCCGTTTGATATTTTAATAGAAACCCAATCTTCTAATTCGCTTAATACTTCAAAAGTATTATTACGATAGACCTTACCAATCTTATTAGAATTAATAGATGGTTGTTGTCTAACATTAAGTATGTTTGTGTTTACAGTAGCAACTCTTTTTGATTCCTTTTCGGGAGTATCCGGTGATGTGGATAAGGATTTTGAATCTGAAGATTTAGCTTCAGATAAGCTATTTATGTGTATATATCCTTTACCCTGACTGGTACTAACATAGAACCAATCTCCAGTTTTGTACTCTATGCTGACTAGTTGTCCTACATCAATAGTTGCTAATACATTACCTAACAGATTAGGTGAGTTTCTAAGTTCAGCTTTAGTTATTACAACTTTTGATTTGCTGGAATTATCAATGTTAACGTAATTGCTATGTACATATGCATTGCTTAACATATCAATATCAATTTTAAACCAGTTATCATTTGTAGAAATGATTTCTAGTTTTTCACCCAAATGAACATGATCAACTATAGAACTGGTGGTACTAGGGCCACTTCTAACGTTAAGATTCTTTACATTAACAACACCTACAGTAGCAGCGTTAACGTTAAGTGTTAAAACCAATCCTCCTAATATACCTAGAGTAACTTGCTTGATGCCTCGCCTTTTCATAATTAAACCTCCTAATGCTAATGTTATTATTTGTAAATACTAAGGAAAAATATTCTAAAAAAATAGTTGTTACAAAATTGTTAACTAATTATTACATGGTTATTATAACCTTAATCAAGAAAAAATGCAATAGCTTGCTTAGATTACCAGTAATTTCCTTGAATAGCATTGGTTTATACATTAGATAGGTATTAAACACTAAGATGGAAAATTAATAATTAATTAATAAATATTTAATAACTAGAAAATGAGAAGAAAAAAGAGCTGCTTTTTAACAAAGTCAGCTCTAAGATTTACTATTTAGTACCGAATATTCTATCGCCTGCATCGCCTAAACCAGGAGTAATATATCCAATATCATTTAATTTTTCATCAATTGCAGTAGTGAAAATTTGAACATCTGGATGATGAGCATATACTTCTTCAATTCCAGGTCTGGAAGTTACAAGACACATGATTTTAATATTCTTAACACCATAAGATTTTAAAAGGCTTACAGCAGCTACAACTGAGCCACCAGTAGCAAGCATTGGTTCAGTAATAATTACTGTTCTTTGTTCAATATCTTTTGGAAGTTTACAATAATATTCGACAGGTTGAAGTGTTTCTTCATTTCTATATAAACCAATATGTCCCACTTTTGCAGTAGGTAATAAACTTAACATACCATCTACCATACCAAGACCAGCTCTAAGAATAGGAACAATAGCAAGTGTTTTACCACTTATTACATTTGAAGCAGTTTTGCAAATAGGTGTTTCAATAGTAGTTTCCTTTAAAGGTAAATTACGTGTAACTTCATAACCCATTAGCATTGCGATTTCTTTGACAAGTTCTCTAAAATCTTTAGATCCAGTGTTCTTATCACGTAATAATGTAAGTTTATGCTGAAGCAACGGATGATCTAATAATTTTACATTTTCGTTCATACGGATAATTCCTCCCTTATAATTTAAAAATAGAACGAGCGTTAATAAGATATATAATTTTTATATAAATTTCACTTATTAATTTGCATACAATTTTTATATTAATATATCTACTATAGTTTGTCAATTAAATATTGTAAAATATAAAAAAAATAATAACTGTCTGTTTTATTTTGATGTCATTTTATGGTATAATTAGAAATTGAAAAATATATAATTTGCAAAGAAAGTTAAGTTATTAATTATATGTGAAAAAGGAGAGATCTACGATGGAAGAAAGAAGAAAATATAAGCGATTACCCATAAAATTAGAACTAGAAATCAATTCTCTTTTTAAACAAAATAATGACATAATAAAACTTGACAATAAGACTATTGAGGTTATCGATATTTCTAAAAACGGTATTGGTATACTATGCAGGGACGAATTGCCTCTAAACTATTATTTCAATGCAAAAATAGAATTCGATCCCCAAAGATACTTTTACTGTGTACTAAAAATTATAAGAAGCAATAGATCAGGAGATAAATATAGCTTGGGTTGTGAATTTGTAGGACTTGCTGAATTCTTAGCAGACAAAGTGGATGAATATGAAGAAGTATTAAAGGAAAAAGAATAATGAGAAGAGACGTCATATATTTAACAGTGGCTATATATAGTCACTTTCTTATTATGTAATGAAAGTAATAAGGTTATATCAGTGTTTTTTGTAATAAAAGGGGTGAAAATAATATGAATGATATAAATAAAAAAGAAATAAAAATTGATAGATACTATGTTAATTCCAAAGTTCTAAATGAAACATATGACCAAGTTTATATGTATACAGATGTTTTCATTACTTTCATGGGATCGACAATACAGCCAGCTAAAATTGAATTATGGATGACTGATATTCAAAATGAAAGTGAAAGCTTGGTTGCTGATATAAGATGTGTTTTAACGGCAAAGAATAGATCAAAAGTAACCTTGGAGACGGAATTGAATGATATCAGGACATGGACTTCAGATTTACCAAAATGTTATAGTTTTAAAATAGTCGTAAAAAATGAGAAAGATGAAGAATTATGCCAAAAAAAATTCGAACACGGATTTAGATTTATTGAAATTAATAACAGTATGATATATATAAATGGAAAACAAGTAACTCTAAATGGTGTAGTTTATAATAATTATGAGCAAGATGATATAGAAGTGATGGAAACAAAGTTTATTGAGGATATAGGTATAATGAAAAGCAATAATATTAATACGGTAATTACATATGACTATAATAATGCTGACATTTTTTATGATATGTGCAATAAATATGGATTGTACGTTATTAACAAGCCTATGACCCAACAAGAACATGAAGAAGAAATTATATGCGATGAGGAAGAAATTAAAAATATAATTTACAAATATATAAATTATTCATGTGTAATTGTATGGAATATAGACAGCAGAGTCAATATACCAATCAATTTATATAAAAAAATAATGTTACTAGACAATACAAGACCGATATATTATGAGGGAAATTCAATAGGTCTAAAAAATTATAATCCTGTAACTTTTACTTATGATTTTATCAAAGAAGATGAAGAAATAGGGGATAAAGAACAGCAAGAACATCCAATAGCAGGGAAATTCTTATGTAGTTATATAATGATTCAAGATGAAGAAACAGATGAAGTCACACTAAAAGGTATAGTTTTCAAAAACAGACAATTAACACCATATGCATATGAACTCAAAAAGAAATATGAGATGATAAATATATATCCAAATGATATCATTAAAGGTATTTTTAGCATTAAAAATTGTGGAGATACATTTTCACTTAATGATTACGATTTTACATGGGAGATTCTTGAAGACGGTATAGTTATAAAAAATGGTGAATTGACTGATGTAGATATACCTATTAATAAAAGAAAAGATATTCATATTGATTATAATATTGAAGATATACTTGAAAATGCTTGGTACCATATTAATATCAACATGACAACAAAAGAAGAATTATGGTGGGCAAAAAAAGGATATAATGTAGCTTGGGCACAATATAGAATACCATATAAAGCACCTAAAAAAAGAGAAATCAAATCATCTAAGAAAGCTAGATTAAGAGATAGAAAACTGAAGGTAGAAATAATTGGTGATAATTTTGAAATAGTAGTGGACAAATTAAAAGGTAATATCCGGTCTATAGAGTTTGATAGACAAGAATATATCTTATCACCAGTAAAAGTCTATATAGAAAATGGATCTAATAGATTAGAAATGTCAAAAGTAAAAGATGTAAAGGTAACTAGTAGCAAGGAAGGAACCTATAAAATTGACATCATAAGAAAATGCTCACAAATTAAAGGCAATATCAAGACCAGTTATATAATAGAACCAGATGGCAGAATAAATATAATCAATAAGATTAGATCCAATAATAAATCTATAAAAGTAGGAATGATGTTAGAAATACCAGCTGAATATAATGATTTTTCTTGGTTTGGTAAAGGACCAAATGATACATACCCTGATATTAACAGTGGAACCAAGGTAGGTTTATATTACTATAATCTGAATAATTGTATAAAAAGTGGTAATAAATCAGATGTAAGATGGGGTGCACTCACAGATAGTGATGGAGAAGGATTGTTAGTTGAAAATTGCAAAGATATACCTCTTAATATTTATCCACGTGTACATAGTTCCTATTCAATTAACCAAGAAGATAATGTAAGCAAACCAAGAATCTTGGATGTAAGTTGCAGTTGTAAAGCTAAGTACAATATATTTGACACTAGTTCTACAGGTGAAGACGTGTACGCTTTCAGTATTAAACGGGTTATATAAATAATTATAAGGATGTGAATTATTTCATGAAACCTAATAATAATAAGAATAAATCACAATCGATTTTAAGAAAATATTTTGGAATGTATAAATTTCACTTTCTGTTAGGATTTCTATCCTTGCTTACAGTTGATATATTTCAATTGCAGATACCTGTAATAACAGGAAATATAACTGATGGATTACAAAGTGGTAATTATGAGTTTAGTAATTTGTTGAACCAGGTTCTTACTTTACTACTAATAGGTATTTTGATAGCTTGCTTTAGATTTATATGGAGATATTTTATTTTTGGAACATCCAGAAAGATTGAATATGGTCTTAGAAATGATTTTTTTGGTCATTTAGAAAAGCTATCACTTAGATTTTTTAATGAACATAAGACAGGAGATCTAATGGCACATGCTACCAATGATTTGAATGCAATCAGAATGATGGTTGGTCCAGGTATCTTAATGTCTTTAGATGCTATTACATTATGTGTTTTAGTAATTTATCAAATGATTACTAAGATAAGTCTTAACTTAACCTTAGTAGCTATAATTCCATTACCTTTAATTGCTATTGGAGGTATTTTCTTTGGAAGAGCAATAAGAGCCAGATTTAAAGATAAGCAGGAAGCTTTTGCTCATATGTCGGAAATGGTACAAGAAAATATATCAGGGATTCAAGTAGTAAAAGCTTTTGTACAAGAAAGCAAAGAAATAAAAGCATTCAATAAAACCAATAAAAATAATTATGATAAAAATATGCGTGTAATAAAATTATTTGCAATAATGAATCCATTAGCTATGTTGGTTACAGGTCTTAGTATAGCCATTGTCTTAGGTTATGGGGGTTATATGACAATGCTTGGCAACATAACTCTTGGAGATTTTGTGGCGTTTACTCAATATCTACTTATGCTGGTATGGCCAATGATTGCTTTTGGCTGGTGTATTAATATCATGTCTCAGGGTTTAGCGTCTTTATCTAGATTTCAGAATATATTAGATGAAAAGCCAGAAATAATTGATGAAGAAACTGTTAAGCAAATAGATTCTATCAAAGGAAATATTGCTATTAAGAACCTTACATTCAATTATCCTGGATCGGGTATAAAAGAACTAGAGGATATATCTGTTACTATCAATAAAGGTGAAACTCTTGGAATTGTAGGAAGAACAGGAAGCGGTAAAACTACTTTGGTGAATATGCTTCTTAGAATGTATAACCCACCAAGAGGAACTATTTTTATTGATGATGAGGATATTATGGATATACCGTTAAAAGTTTTACGTCATTCCATTGGATATGTTCCACAAGACAATTTCCTTTTTTCAGATACCATATCAAGGAATATAGCTTTTGGAGTAATAGAGACTAGTGATGAATATATAGAATGTGCAGCAAAAAATGCTAATGTACATGATAACATAATAGAATTTTCAAATAAATATTCAACTGTTGTGGGAGAAAGAGGAGTAACTTTATCAGGTGGTCAAAAACAACGTATATCTATAGCAAGAGCACTTATAAAAGATCCTGCAATTATGATCTTAGATGATTCTGTATCTGCTGTAGACACTAATACGGAGGAGCAAATCCTTAGTCACATCAAGGAAGAAAGAAAAGATAAGACAACAATAATAATTGCTCATAGAATCTCTACAATACAGAATGCAGATAAGATCATTGTTATTGATGAAGGTAAAATCCTTGAGTCAGGAACTCATGATAGTCTAATAGAACAAAAAGGACTATATCATAACATGGTCGGCAAACAGCAATTGGAAAAAGAGTTGGAGAAGGAATAGGAGGTTAGTTTATGCATGATTTTGAAGATGATGATATGAAAAAGGGTTATGATAAACAACTTTTGAAACGACTTTTTTCATATGCTAGACCATTTATGGGGCTAATTATCATTTCGTTAGTATTGCTGATAGGTGTAGTAGGAGCAGAGCTAGTGAAACCAGTACTTGTTGGTAATGCAGTCGATGACATCATCACCAAATATGATACTATGTATTCTATTGTTGACGAAGATACAAAAGGTGCCGTTAACATAAGAGACAATCATTACATTGGAGATGAAAAAAACAAATATGCTGATGTAGAAAAAGCAAGAATCATATATGATGATACGTATGATAAACCTTATTTTTTAGTATCAGGAATTGATAGTACAGAAGTTAATTCATTGAATAAAGTAAAAAAAGTAACATTAAAAGATGGAAAATACTATGTTAAATATGATAATATAGAAAAAGAAGTAGTTTCATTGACTAATGATGAAATTAGGTTGCTTAGGAATGACCACATTGATAAGCTAGTAAGATTAACTATTATTTTTATTGTAGTTTTGATATTTGGGTTGTTGATTAGTTATTTTCAAACGATATTACTTAACTACACAGGACAAAAAATTATCTATAATATTAGAAATGATGTGTTTACTCATATACAAGGGTTATCTATTAAATTCTTTAATAACAATCCAGTAGGAAAATTAGTAACTAGAGTCACGAATGATACAGAAACTCTTAATGAAATGTATACCAGTGTTATAGTAAATTCGGTTAAGAGTGTATTAATGTTATTTGGTATATCTATTATGATGTTTATACTAGAATGGAGATTGACTTTAATTATATTTTTGGTTATACCACTTTTAGTAATCGCAACTTTATTGTTTAGGCATTATTCAAGAAAAGCTTATCGTGAAGTTAGGACAAAAGTTGCAGCCATCAATACATTTTTATCAGAACATATTTCAGGAATGAGAATTGTACAGATATTTTCACAAGAGAAAAGAAAAATGGACGAATTCAGTAAATCTAATGAAGAGTTGAAAAAAGCTAATTTGAAACAATTGATAGTTTTTGGTATTTATAGACCTTCAATGTATCTGATATATGTAATAGGGCTATCTATTGTATTAATCTATGGTGGTAATATGGTGCTGGAAGGGACTATGTCCATCGGAACCTTAATCATATTTATCCAATATATATCTAACTTCTTTGATCCAATACAACAATTAGCAGAGCAATTCAATATTTTACAGTCTGCAATGGCTTCATCAGAAAAAATCTTTACATTATTAGATGAAGACTCTAGAATAGAGAACAACGATAGTGCTATCAAATTAGATAAAATAAAAGGCGATATAGAATTTAAGAATGTCTGGTTTGCTTATAACGAAGAGGAATGGGTATTGAAAGATGTATCTTTTAAAGTAAGTCCAGGTGAGACAGTTGCTTTTGTAGGAGCTACTGGAGCAGGAAAAACATCAATACTTAACTTGATTAGCAGATATTATGATATTCAAAAGGGAGAAATACTTATTGATGGTCATAATGTAAAAGATATTGATTTAAATAATCTAAGATCTAGTGTTGGACAAATGCTTCAAGATGTTTTTTTGTTTACTGGTAATATAAATAGTAACGTAAGATTGAAGAACGGTGAAATCACAGATAAGCAGATAATGGAAGCTTCTAAATATGTTAATGCAGATAAATTCATTAAGAAGTTACCTGATAAATACAATGAAAAAGTTTATGAAAGAGGTGCTACTTTTTCATCTGGACAGAGACAATTATTGTCATTTGCAAGGACTCTAGCCTTTAGTCCATCTATACTTATATTAGATGAAGCGACTGCTAACATAGATACTGAGACAGAACTCTTAATCCAAGATGCATTATATAAATTAATGCAAGGAAGAACAACTCTTGTAGTAGCGCATAGATTGTCTACGGTGCAACATGCAGATAAGATTATAGTTCTTCATAAAGGAAGAGTTAGAGAAATTGGTAATCACCAAGAATTATTGGCAAAAAAAGGCATATATCACAATTTATATGAATTGCAATATCAAGAGGTTAATTAGTATAATAATATATAAGTTTATCAGAAGGAATGATTATAAATGTTTGATATAGAAGAAGAATTGAAAAAGCTACCTGTAGAACCAGGAGTTTACCTAATGAAGGATATGTATGGAAATATTATCTATGTGGGAAAAGCAATCAAACTTAGAAATAGAGTAAGGCAGTATTTTAGAAAATCGACGAATCATTCTAATAAAATCAAGAAAATGGTTTCTATGATAAAATCATTTGAATATATAGTAACGGATTCTGAGCTTGAAGCACTTATATTAGAGTGTAATCTCATAAAAAAGCATAGACCCAAATACAATACACTATTGAAAGACGATAAATCCTATCCATACATTAAAGTCACGATTAATGAAAAATATCCTAGAATTCTATATGCCAGGGAATTGAAAAAAGACAAAGCCAAGTATTTTGGACCTTATACCAATACAAGAGGAGCTAAGGATACTATTGATGTAATTACTAAAATATGGAAAGTAAGAACATGTAATAAAAGTCTTCCGAAAGAAATAGGGAAAGGAAGACCTTGCCTTAATTATCATATAAAACAATGTAATGCCCCTTGTCAGAATTACATCAAGGAAGAAGAATACAAAAAAGATATTTCAGAGATTGTTGAATTCCTAAATGGTAAATATGATAAAGTTATAAACATTCTCCAAGAGAAAATGGTTAAAGCCTCAGAGGTATTAGATTTTGAAAAAGCTGCTGAATATAGAGACCAATTGGCAAGTGTAAAAAGTATTGCTGGAAAACAGAAGATCATTAATGCTTCTATGGAGGACCAAGATGTAATTGCATTTGCTAAGGCACATGATGAAGCTTTGGTTCAAGTATATTTTGTTAGAAACGGTAAGCTCATAGGAAGAGAACATTTTCATCTTGATGGAGTAGAAGAATTACATAGACGAGAAGTGATGACAGAATTTGTTAAACAATTCTATTCAGGAACACCTTTTATACCAAAACAAATAATTCTGCAAGAAGAAATAGACGAGGCTAATATTATCAATGCTTGGTTAACAAGTAAAAAAGGTCAAAAAGTCTATATAAAAGTGCCAAGAAAAGGTGAAAAACATAGACTTGTTGAATTAGCTTCTAATAATGCACTACTCACATTTGAACAGTTTGGTGATAAGATAAGGAAAGAAGATAAGAGAACAAAAGGAGCTGTAAAAGAGATTGTAGATATTCTTGCTATTGATGATGAGGTTAAGAGACTAGAAGCATATGATATCTCTAATATACACGGTTTTGAATCGGTGGGCTCAATGGTTGTTTTTGAAGAGGGAAAACCTAAGAGAAGTGATTATCGTAAATTCAGGATAAAATCAGTAAAAGGTCCAGATGATTACAAAAGCATGGAAGAAGTTTTGACAAGAAGATTTACCCATGCTTTGGAAGAACAAAAAGAAATGCTTCTGAAAAAACAAGACCTGAGCTTGGGGAAATTCACAAGGTTACCTAATCTAATTCTAATGGATGGAGGAAAAGGACAAGTCAACATAGCTCTGAAAGTACTTAATGAAATAGGCTTATCAATACCAGTATGCGGTATGGTAAAAGACGATAAGCATAGAACTAGAGGGATTTTTTATAACAACATAGAGTACAATATTGATAAAGACTCTGAGGGATTTAAATTAATTACAAGAATACAAGATGAAGCACATAGATTTGCTATTGAATATCATAGAAAACTCAGAAGTAAAAATCAGATACAGTCTATATTAGATGATATTGAAGGTATTGGACCAAAAAGAAGAATAAATCTTATTAAATATTTTGGTTCAGTAGAAAAAATTAGAAGCGCAAGTGTAGATGAACTAGAAAAAGTAGAGGGTATAAATAGAAAAGTTGCACAAACTATATACGACTTTTTTAATGGTTGAAGGATATTAAAAAAATATGGTGATAAATCATTTATAATATGCTAAAATATTAAAGAAATAGCTTAGGAGGCATTCTTATGTATACAGTAAAATTGACTAAATTAGTTGAAAAGATGAAGCTCAAAAATTTAACTCCAGAAGTAGATATTGAAAATATAATATTAAATCATTCTGATATTAACAGACCAGCATTACAATTAGCAGGATTTTTCGATTATTTTGATTCTGAAAGAGTTCAGATTATGGGTAAGGTTGAAATAACATACCTAGAAAAGATGGACGAGTCGGAAAGAAGAGAAGTCCTTAATACTTTATTTAGTAGAAAAATACCATGTTTGATATTGTCAAGAGAATTAGAACCTTTTGACGATATGTTAGAAACAGCCAAGGCTAATAATGTACCAATATTTCAAACAAAAAAAACTACTTCAACATTTATGGCTGAAATAATAAGGTGGCTCAAGGTAGAATTAGCCCCAAGAATATCTATTCATGGTGTATTAGTTGATGTATATGGTGAAGGTGTACTCATAATGGGTGAAAGTGGAATTGGTAAAAGTGAATCTGCTTTAGAACTTATAAAAAGAGGTCACCGTCTAGTAGCAGACGATGTTGTTGAAATTAAGAAAGTATCTGAAGAGACATTACTAGGTTCATCACCAGATATAATAAGACACTTTATTGAACTTAGAGGTATAGGAATTATTGATGTAAAAACACTATTTGGTGTTGAGTCAGTAAAGAAAATTCAAAACATAGATTTAGTAATAAAATTAGAATTATGGAATCCAGAAAAAGAATATGATAGATTAGGTCTGAATGAAGAATACATTGAGATATTAGAAAATAAGGTTATATGCCATTCCATACCTATAAGACCAGGAAGAAATATAGCTATTATTGTAGAATCAGCGGCTATAAACCATAGACAAAAACAAATGGGTTATAATGCTGCTAGCGATTTAGTCAATCGTGTAAGTGGTAATCTAAAACGAAGAAATGAAGAAAGAGATATGAAAGACAATAAATAAGGAGGACTACATGTATAACATTGGAATTGATTTAGGAGGAACTAATATTGCAGCAGCCATAGTTGCAAAAGATGGTACAATAATTAGAAAGGATTCAACCCCTACACTTGGAGACAGAGATGATAAACTTATCATAAAAGATATGGCAATGCTGGCTTTAAAACTTATTGATGACGAAGGTATATCGCTTGATGACATTCATTCAATAGGAGTAGGTAGTCCTGGAACACCAGACCCAGAAAAAGGGTTAATAGTTTATGCTAATAATATTAAGTTTAATAATACACCAATCAGAGATGAGATTAGAAAATATATTGATAAACCAGTTTACATTGGTAATGATGCCAATGTAGCAGCTCTTGGAGAATATGAATGTGGTGCAGGAGTTGATTATAAAGACTTAGTAGCTGTCACACTTGGTACTGGAGTTGGTGGTGGTATCATAATTGATGGTAAGATTATCGGCGGTAGCTTTAATGGTGGGGCAGAACTTGGTCATGTATCTATTGATTTTAATGGTATACAATGTAACTGTGGAAGAAAAGGATGTTGGGAACAATATTCATCTGCTACAGCATTAATAAGAGATGCAAAAGAAGCAGCAGCTAATAATAAAGACTCTAAACTTAATGAACTAGCCCAGGGTGATCTTAGTAAAATGAACGCTAAGATTCCTTTTGATGCAGCTCAAGCAGGAGATGAAGTTGCCGGGGATGTTATCAATAATTATATTAAACATTTAGCAGTTGGTATTGTTAATGTAATAAATATATTCCAACCAGAAATAATTGTACTTGGTGGGGGGGTATCTGCACAAGGAGATAACCTTATAAAACCTCTAAGAAAAGAGATTATTGATGAAATATATGGCGGAGAACCTGCATTCAAAACAAAAGTACAAGTGGCAGAGCTAGGTAATGATGCTGGAATAATAGGAGCAGCAATGCTATATAGAGCTTATGAACAATAGATAAATCAAGACATAATAGTTTAATAAATAAAATGATAAAGAGACTTCGGTATGGAGATTTATATCGGAGTCTTTTATAGTATTTTGAGAATCTTTTTCAATAAATTCATTCTTCTTATTGACAATGATTCTCATTTTTGATATTATAGACCTATAGTAATTAATAGACCTATTACCTAGGTTTAATGAATCAATTGGATATTAATCAATTTCATTATATATAATAGATAGGATGTGAATGTTATGACTTTATTAAAAGCAAAGATGAACAGAGAATACACAGTAAATTCTATAATAGGGCAAGAAGATATGGTTAAGTTCCTTTTTTCTTTAGGTTGTTATGAAGGTGAAAAAGTAACGATTATATCTAAGGTAGCTACCAATTACATTATTAATATTAAGGATAGTCGCTATGGCATTGATGAACAATTAGCAAAAATAATACAAGTTGCTTAATTGGTATAGGAATATTTTATTATAGTAGTCTACAAGGGCTACTAAATAACTTCACAGAGGCATAATTATAATTATATGCTGATAATGATAATCAATATTATAAAAATAAGATGAAAAAGGTGGTAAATGATGAAAATTGCATTAACAGGAAACCCTAATAGTGGTAAAACAACCATGTTTAATGCCTTAACAGGGAAACTTGAACATGTTGGAAACTGGGCTGGTGTAACAGTCGAGAAGAAAGTTGCAAAACTAAAAGGTAATCTAAAGAAAGACAAATCAAAAGAGGTTATGGTTGTAGACTTACCTGGTGCTTACTCAATGAGTCCTTTTACATCAGAGGAAAGCATAACAAGTGACTTTGTAAAAGAAGAAAATCCAGATGTTATCATTAATGTGGTGGATGCTTCTAACCTGAATAGAAGTTTATTCTTTACAACTCAGCTTTTGGAATTAGGTATTCCTGTTGTTGTAGCTCTTAATAAATCTGATATGGTAAAGAGAAATGGTCTTACTATAGATGTACCACGACTTAAGAATTTATTAAATTGTCAAGTTATAGAAACTTCAGCATTAAAAGAAATAGGACTTAAAGAATTAGCTGCTTCTGCCATAGATTATGGTATTAGCAAAAGTGGTCAAGCAGCGCCTAAGATTATGGAAGACAATTTCCAAATAAAAACTAAAGCTGATGCAGATAAAGCAGATAAACTAAGATTTAATTTTGTTAATGGAATAACAAAAAAAGTTGAAGTTAGAAAAATAAAATCTAGTAAAGTAACTGTTGCTGACCAAGCAGACCGTATCATTGCTCATAAATGGTTAGGTATTCCAATATTTGGGTTAATCCTATGGGCAGTGTTTTACATATCTCAATCATGGTTAGGACCTTTATTAGCTGGATATTTAGAAACTGGAATGGAAATGCTAACAAATGCAGTATCAGGTGCATTAGAAAGTTCTGGAACCAATGAATTCTTAACAGCATTGATTGTAGATGGTATAATAGGAGGAGTAGGGGCAGTTCTCGGGTTCTTACCATTGATCATGGTGCTATTCTTCTTACTATCACTATTAGAAGATTGTGGTTATATGGCACGTGTTGCAGTTGTAATGGATAGATTCTTCAAAAAGATCGGGCTTTCAGGAAAATCAATTATACCTATGGTAGTAGGATATGGTTGTGCAATTCCAGGAATTATGGCAACAAGAACCATTAAAAGTGAAAGACAGAAGAGAATGACAGCTATGTTAACACCATTCGTTCCTTGTGGTGCTAAGGCTCCTATTATTGGGTTATTTGTTGCAGTATTCTTCCCAAAAGCATCATATATGGCTCCAATAACATATTTTGTAGCCATTGCATTAATAATTCTTGTTGGATTATTAGTAAAGAGAATTACAAAGGCAGAAACAGAAGTTAATTATTTTATGATAGAATTACCAGAATATCGATTACCAAGTATTAAAAGAGCTGCACTTTCTATGTTGGATCGTGCTAAGGGCTTTATTATAAAAGCTGGTACAATTATATTAGTATGTAATGCGGCAGTATTTATCTTACAATCTTTTGATTTCAGCTTACATCTAGTTGGTGATGAAGGAGTAAGTTCAAGTATGTTAGCAATAATTGCTAAGCCAGTTGCTTTCTTATTTATTCCATTAGGATTTGGAATATGGCAATTTGCAGCAGCAGCAGTTACAGGATTTATTGCTAAGGAGAATGTAGTTGCAACACTTGCAGTATGTTTTGCATTATTTGGTGATAATGCTGAAACATTACTTAGTACACCAGGTAGCAATAATGTACTTATGGTAGCTGGTGGGTTAACAGCAGTAAGCGCTTTATCCTATATGTTCTTTAACTTATTCACACCTCCCTGTTTCGCAGCTATCGGAGCAATGAACGCCGAGATGGGTTCTAAGAAATGGCTTTGGGGAGCTATAGGAATACAATTTGGAGTAGGATATATATTAGCACTGTTAGTTAATCAGATTGGATCACTTATCGTATACGGTAAACCTGCAGAAGGTTTCGTAGCATCAATAATAATATTGATAGTTACAGTTGTACTATTGATTACACTTATTAAGAGAAAGAAAGATGAAGGAGTAGAAGGCATTAATCAAAGCCGACAACAAAAGGAGATAGCTTAAAATGGGAAACTTCATTGCAATTGTAGTAATTATTCTTTTAGTAGGATTAGCAATTTATAAAATGTACAAAGATAAGAAAGCTGGAAAAAAGTGCAGTGGATGTAGTAGTTGTCCTTCTCAGTATAATTGTGAATCCAAGAAATAATATAAAATGATAAAATGTATAGGGTTATTTTTTCTAGATTGAAATCTAGAAAAGATAACCTTTTTTGATTGATTAATAAATTATATATATAACTATTTAAAAGTCAGATTACTCTTTTTTAATGCTCCCTTTATAGATGGAACAGATTTTGAAGCCACAATACTAAGTATTAAATCCCCAATAATGGGTTGGAAAAAGCCAAAACCTACAACTACATCAAGTGCATATCCTTTAGTAAGATATAGATTAAGAATAATATACAAATATGGAACACCAACTAAATATATCGCTCCTACTCCAGTTAAAGAAGCCATTATGTTTACTAAGAAATTATCTTTTTTCATAATTTCTACTACCTTTCCCGTCACAAAAGCTCCTAATATAAATCCTAATATGTAACCAAAAGATGACTGAAACACATAACCAAATCCTCCACCCCGTGAAAAGACAGGTACACCTATAAGCCCAACTAATGTATATACCATCATTGAAATCATACCTAATCTAGACCCTAAGAGCAGACCAGCGAAAATACAGAAAAATAATTGAAATGTAAACTCTAACATAAATAATGGTAGTTTGACATAAGCTCCAACTGTCATTAATGCTGCAAACATTCCTATTAATGACATCTTTTTAGCATTTAATTCAGCTCTTTTAATATTATAAATCATAATCCCCATTAAAGTGATAAATACTATAAATCCAATCATAATTTCATATTTATACTCCATCTATTACCTCCTTTAGCTTAACAACATTTTTTTAGTGATCTATAACTCTAAATAAAAATACAATTAGAATTAATATCCCATTCAGTGTATTAATAACTTATCTATATGTAAAGATTATATTTGTATATTATAATTTGAAATATTCTTTAATGGAATCTCTAGCAACATTTGTCATGAAATCAATCTCTTCTTTTGTTATGACATATGGAGGCATGAAGTAGATGATATTTCCAAGGGGTCTAAGTAGAACGCCTTTTTCTAATGCAATTTTATATATTTGATAACCGACTCTATCCTTCCAGTCAAATGGTTCCTTTGTTACTTGATTTTTAACAAGTTCAATAGCTCCTACCATGCCAAGTTGCCTGTATTCTCCTACATAAGGAATATCTTTTATTTTTTCTAGAACAGTTTTTTCTATGTATTCGGCTTTTTCAAGGTTTTTGTTGATTATATCTTCATCCTTAAATATATTCAGGGTTTCAACAGCAACAACGCATCCTAGAGGATTTCCTGTATAGCTATGGCTATGGAGAAAAGCTTTCAAAGAAGTGTAATCATCATAAAAAGCATCATATATTTTATCTTTCATAATTACTAATGACAAAGGTAAATATCCGGCAGTGAGCCCTTTGGATACACACATGAAATCAGGAGTGATATCTGCATATTCGCAAGCAAACATTTTACCAGTCCTACCAAAACCAGCAGCTATTTCATCAGCTATAAGATTAATATCATATTTATCACAAGCTTCCCTAAGCTTTTTTAGATATATGGGCGAATACATTTTCATACCTGCAGCACATTGAAGTAATGGTTCTATAATAACAGCAGATATTTCTTCATGATTTGAAATTATAGCTCTTTCCATATGTTCAAAACATTCTGCATCACAGTACTTTCTATCTTTATTATAGGGACATCGAAAACAATCTGGTCCAGTTGGTCTAATAACATCAAACATGAGAGGTTTAAATGTTTTGTTATATAGTTCACATCCACTTACAGATAATGCTCCTATAGTTTCACCATGATATGCATTTGTTAAAGCAACAAAACGAGTTTTATTAGATTTGCCTATTTGTTGATGGTATTGAAAACTTAATTTCAGAGCTATTTCTACTGCTGATGAGCCGTTATCGCCAAAAAATATCTTGGATAATCCTTTCGGACTGACTTCAAGAATTTTTTCACATAATTCTATTGCTGGCTCATGAGAGAAGTTAGCAAATATTGCATGTTCAAGCTTATTAGCTTGGTTATATAGAGCATCATTAATCCTTTGATTGGAATGACCAAACATATTCACCCACCATGAAGATACAGCATCAAGGTATTTTTTTCCATTAATATCTTCAAGATATACCCCTTTACCTTTTTTAATAATTATAGGGGGAAAATTCTCATAGTCCTTCATTTGTGAGCAAGGATGCCATATATGCTTTAGATCACGTTCTTGTAGTTGTTTCATTTTATTCATGATAATTCCTCCTAGTTTAGAATAAGTCTAAAATCTTTTGTAGTGGAAAAGACTTTATGAATTCATATTGTAATAGTTCTTTTATCTTATATTCTTCTGATAGTTTAGGAAATACAAATGTTGTATCTATTCCACTAATTTCTTTAATAATATTAATATTATCATCCTCGTAGTCATGACCTTCATAACCGTTAAAAACAATAGCTTTAATAGGGATATTAAGTTGCTTAAGATAATTAATAGTTAAACAGGTATGATTAATAGTTCCAATTCCAGTACGAGTAACTAATATTACTGGTATTTCTAAATCTTGTATCAAATTGTAGATATAATATCTATTTCTTATGAGTGGTACAATCAATCCTCCAGCACCTTCTACTAATAAATAATCATATTTATTAGATAGAGCTTGGTAGTCAGATAGTATGCTATCTTTTGTCAAAACAACTTGTTCTTTTTCAGCTGCTCTATGAGGAGAAATGGCTTCTTTTAAACAATAACTGTTCATTTTTTCAATATCTTCATTAAGATCAGCCATGTTCTTTACAAATAGAGCATCACCAGCAGTGAGCATATTGTTATAATAAATACCACCACTTTGAATAGGCTTATAACTACATACATTATAATTATTGTTATTAAGTACATATGTAAGCCCAGCAGTTATCATTGTTTTTCCCACATCTGTATCAGAACCAATAATGAATAGAGATTTTGCCATAGAATTTCTTCCTTCTTTCTAATTGATTATTACATATTTTAGTCTAATTATATAAAAATAATATTTAATTGTCAACCTAAAACAAGTAATGGTTAACAATATATCCGGAAAACATTAAATACCTCTATACATTACTACTACTTCAATTATAAGTATACCTCACAATTAATTAATGGATGTATTCCTTAAAGC